>DOYA01000110.1 GCA_003518755.1 Clostridiales bacterium
AGTTTTTTAATCTTTTTTTATTATTAGTCAAAATTCATATTGTAAAAAATAATGTGTTAAGTGGGATGTGAGAAGTGAGATATGTAAAATTTAAAATCTTATCTCACATTTCTCACCTCTCACATTTTAAATATTAGGAGGATAAAATGAACTTAAGTATAACATTTTACTTTCTGCTATTTATGATATACTCTATAGCAGGTTGGATTTTAGAAGTAGTTTTAAAGTATAAAGATCATAAAAGATTTATAAATAGAGGTTTTTTGATAGGACCATATTGCCCAATTTATGGGTATGGAGCATTATTAATTACTATCTTATTAAATAGATATGAAAATGACCCTATTGTATTATTTTTTATGACAATTATAACTTCTGGGTTTTTGGAGTATTTTACTAGTTGGTATATGGAAAAATTATTTAAAGCAAGATGGTGGGATTATAGTAAACGAAAATTTAATTTAAATGGTAGAGTCTGTCTAGGAACTTTAATCCCTTTTGGAGTTTTTGGCTTAATAATTACATATGTTATGAATCCATTTTTTATAAAATGCTTAGAAAGTGTGAATAATAAAGTATTAACTATTATTTCAGTTTTATTGTTTGTTATTTATATAATAGACAACATTATTTCTACTATAATAATTTTAGGATTTAGAAAAACAACTATTAAAGTTGAAAAAGAAGAGACTCATGATGATACAGAACAAATAACAAAAAAAGTAAAGGAAATATTGGCACAAAAATCATGGGGGTACAAGAGACTTATTGATGCATTCCCTAGGTTAGAAACAATTAGAATTAAAATTGAAGAAATAACTAAAGAAGTTAAAGAAAATGTAAATGAATTAAGAGATAACATTAATGAAAAAGCAGAAGGTTTTAAAAATGCAATAAATGATAAAACAGAAGAAATGAAAAATACAATAGCTAATAAAACCGAAAATATGCGAAATACAATAAATGAAAAAAAGAATTCATTTGTTGCTGATGTTCAACAAAATTCAAAAAAAATTAAAGTAACTTTAAATGTAAAAAGTATGAAATTTAAAAGAAAGTTTTTTGGAAAAAAATGAATAATTGATTATTGTGCATAAATAATTAAATAATACAAAAAATACTATATATACATGTTGATTAATAATTAAAATTTTGACTGGACTAAATTTAATTATTGTTCAATTTGTATTATAATTTATGTAAGGAACAACTCTTATTTACAAGAGGGGACATATCTTAGCAGGATAAATATGACCCTAGAATAAGATGTGTCCCCTTACAAGAAAGTGAGGAATATAAATGCATAATAATCAAAAAATTAATTGTACAGTAAAAAGCTGTAAATATAATAATAATACAAATGAAATTTGTGAATTAAATTCAATAATTGTAACACCTAAAACAAATGTAAATAGTGGAAAACCAGATGAATCAAAATGCTCTAGCTATGAAAATGCATAACTTTTTTTAGGAAAATATTGCAAAATTTTGAAAAAAATAGTATAATATATAAAGTGTGTAAATAATAATTAAATAAAAAATGAAAGGAAGTATAAATGCAATATTTATATATTTTAAGGCAAGCACTTGTTTATATTACAGTTTTATTTTGGCTATATGAACTTGCAATAAGTCTTTGCTCATTAATTAAATTTAAAGAAAAACCATTAATTAAAAATAAAAAACACAAATTTATGGCAATAATACCAGCACATAATGAAGAACAGGTTATAGCAAATTTAGTTGAAAGTTTAAAAAACCAAGATTATGATAGCAATCTATATGATATATATGTAATTGCTGATAACTGTACTGATAATACAGCAAAATATGCTGAAGAAGCTGGGGCAATTGTATATAAAAGATTTGATGAAACAAAGAAAACAAAAGGATATGCTCTAGATTGGTTCCTTAAACAAAAAATAGAAGAAAAAGCAGACTATGATGCGTTTTTTGTATTTGATGCAGATAACATAGTTGATAAAAACTTTATTAAAGCTATGAACAAAAAACTATGTCAAGGAGAAGAAGTTGTTCAGGGTTATAAAGATATTAAAAACCCTACGGAAAGTTGGATTTCAGCTGGTTATGCTTTTTTCTACTGGACAATGCATAGATTTTATCATTTAGCAAGATATAATATTGGTTTATCTCCATTGTTAAATGGAACAGGTTTTATGGTAAAATTTGATTTAGTAAAAAATACAGGATGGGATACAGTTACTCTAACAGAAGATATTGAGTTTTCATTAAAACAAATTATAAAAGGAAAAAAACTTGGATGGGCAACAGATGCAATTGTTTATGATGAACAACCAGAACAGTTTAAACCATCTTGGAAACAAAGAGTTAGATGGACAGTTGGCCATATACAATGTACTAAGGAATATACAAAAGATTTAGCAAAAGCTGTTAAAACAAATAAAACAATAATGAATTTTGATGGTCTTATGTATATTGTTGGAAGTATACCAATGTTTGTAGTATCAATGGTATTACTATTATCAAATTTTGCAATATATTTACTAGATACAATGTCTACTTTTGAATTAATATTAAACATTGTAAAATTCGTAGTACCTACATTTTTATTCCCAATATTTACTGCATTACTTACAATGTATCTAGAGAAAAAGCCAATAAAACCAATGTTAAAATGGGCTTTATTCTATCCATTATTTATGGGTTCATGGTTATTAATTAATTTGAAATGTTTATTTAAGCAAGATACATCATGGGAAAAAATTGACCATGTTAGAAGTGTAAAAATTAAAGAAATAGCATAAATAAGTGGGCTAGGATTATATTATCAATCCTAGTCTGATTTTATTATATTATATAAAGTATGTTATGTTACAGTTTATATAGATAAAAAATATAGTGATACTGTAGGGGCGATTTTAATCGCCCGCATTTACTCTACAATTTTAAATCTATATTAAATTGTAGCAAAAATAGTACATAATAAGTTAGGAGATTCACATGTTTGATAAAATAAAAGTATATGCATTTGTTGGACCATCAGGAACTGGCAAAAGTTATAGAGCACAAATGGTTGCAGGAGAAAAAGATGCACATTTTATAATAGATGATGGTTTATTGATAAATGATAATAAAGTTATTGCAGGTAGGTCAGCAAAAAAAGCAGCTACAAAAATAGAGACTGTTAAAAAAGCATTATTTTTTAATGAAGATGAAAAAAAAGAAATACAAAAAGCATTAAAAAAATATAAAGTAAAATCTATATTAATTTTAGGAACATCTGATGGTATGGTAGAAAAAATTGCTGAAAATTTGAATCTACCTAAAATAAGTGAAACAGTATATATAAATGATGTTGCCACTGAAGAAGAAATGAAAGAAGCAAGAAAGATAAGAGTTACAGAGGGAAAACATGTAATACCAGTACCAACATTTGAGATAAAAAAAGATTTTTCAGGATATTTATTAGATCCTTTGCAAATATTTAAGCCTAAGGGATTTGGGCAAAAGCCATATATTTCAGAAAAATCAATTATAAGACCAACTTTTAGTTATATGGGAAATTTTACAATATCAGATTCTGTATTTAGACAAATTGCAGAAATACAAGCAGAAAAAATGCCTGAAATACATAAAGTTTTAAGAATAATAGTACAAAAACATGGAGAAGGACCAGTAATTTATATAGAAGTTTCAGTTGTTTTTGGATATAATATACCAGAAGCTTTAAAAGAATTTAAAGATAAAATGATAAATGACATTGAAACATTAACTGCAATGAATGTTGCAAAATTAGATGTTGTTGCAAAAAGTATTTACATAGAAAAAAACATGAACCAATAATTATACAATAATGTATAGAACGCTTTAGTATAAATCTAAAGCCTTTTTTTATATAATTTAAAATATATTATTGTATAATAGGAGGTACAAAATGGAACCAATTGAAAAACTATATAAAAAGGACAAAATTGTAACTAGGAGTTTACACATAGATGAAGATTTATATGAAAAATTACAATATTTATGTGAAAATGTATATGATACATCTGTAAGCAAACTTGTAAATATTTGTGTTGAAACTGAATTGCAAAATGAAAATAAGATTAAGTTTTATAAAAAACCGTACAAGACAGAATCTATTTATAGATCAATTTTATTTAGAAAAGAGTTCTATGATAAACTTATTGAAATTAGAGAAAAAACAGGAATATCTTTTAGTAGATTAGTAAATGGAAGTATAAAGAGATTTTTTGAAAAATATGAGAATAAAAGGTTTCATATAAATTAAATTATTTTTCAAAAAATATTGAAATTTTCGACAAAATATAATAGAATAAAGCTCGTAATACCAAAGAAATAAAAAAAAGTGATACAAAAATGGCAATATATGTAGAAAACTTTTTTTAATTAGCATACCAAAAAAGACAAAAATAGCCAAGGACAAGTAGTACAATGTTATTAAAAAAAGAAGAGGTGATAAAAATGTTTCAAAATTTAACTGAAACAGAAAATACAAAAGAAACATTAGCTAATCCAAAAAATATATTAGCCAATGTATTATCTAAAAAATATATAATTTTATATATAGTAACTTTTATGCTGTCACAGGTTTCTATGGGGTATGATATTTCTCCATTTAGTATTGCAATTATTGCAGCAGGAGTGAGCAATGAGATTCCTATTATAGGAGTTATTTTAGTTTCTTTAATTGGAAACACCATTTCTACTGGATTTAAAGGAACAGTTAGTTTTATAATTATACTATTATTGTTTTTTGCAAGTTTTTTAATTAAAGAACCTAAATATAATGATCCAGAAAGAAATGAAAAATTATTACTATCAAGAAGAATATTTTTTGCTAGTATAATTGTGAGTTTAATAAAAGTTTTTATAAATCAGGTTTTAATATATGATATACTTACAGCAATGTGCATGTCAATTATTATAGTTATTTTTTACAAAGTATTTTCTAATTCTTTATCTGTAATTACAAACTATAATGAAAAGATGGCATTTTCAATAGAAGAAGTACTGGGTGCAAGCCTATTATGTTCAATAGCTTTATGTGCTTTAGGGGAATTTAGTGTTTTTGGGTTTTGTGTAAGAAATATACTTTCAATATTTATTGTTCTTGTATTAGGCTGGAAACATGGGGTTCTAATAGGAACAACTGCTGGTGTAACAATAGGAGTTACACTTGGGATTATTGCAAATAGCGAGCCTGTGGTTGTAGCAGCTTTCGCAATCTCAGGAATGATTGCAGGTGTTTTAAATAAGTTCGGAAAAATTGGAGTTATATGTGGTTTTGTATTAGGAAATATTGTTCTTTCTTATGTTGCTTCTGGCCTTGTTTTTAATGTTATTTTATTGAAAGAAATACTAATTGCAGGAATTGCATTACTTGCAGTTCCTAAAAACGTTAATTTAAATATAGAGAGTATGCTTGGAGATAAAAAACTACTACCTCTAATTAGAAATAGGAGATTAAATAATAGTACAGATACAATTAATAAATTAAATAATATTTCTGGTGCTTTAAAAGATATGGTAAATACATATAAAAAAGCTGCAGCTACTACAATTACTGAGGAAGATATTAGAGAAAAAAATAAACAACAATTTATAATTGAGTTTTTAAATACTACTGAGCATTTAGAAAGCAATATTTTATATGATATAACTCAAGATGTAGAAGGGAAAATAGTTGATGATATTTTTAATTATCTATTAGAAAATCAATTTATTAAGGAAAGAGATTTAATTAACATTTTAGCTAAAAATAATAATTATGTAGTTGGCTTTGATGAAGATGAAAAAAAGAAAAACTATGATATAGAAAAAATGGTTAATGCAATTAATTCTGCATTTAGATTAAGTAAAATGAATTTTATCTGGTCAAAAAAATTGGATGAAGAAAAGAAAAACTTTGAAACACAATTAAATGGTGTATCAAAGGCAATCTCTGAAATAGCAGAAAATATTGACAAAGAAAACAAAAGTGAAGATCTATTTGATGATAAAAAAGAACAAATTGTTTTACTACTAAAGCAAAAAAACATTATAGTTCAAGAAATATCACTAACAAAAAAAGAAAATGATAGATATAGAGTTTCTTTATATATAGATAACCAAGATGGTGAAAATAAGGGAAAGACTATAACTAATATTATTAATAAAGTTCTTGAAGAAAAAATGATTATTCAAGAACGTGAAGTAATTGAAAATGAAAATATTATAAAATATGATATTATATCAGATGACAAATTCTTATTAGATATCGGTATTTCACAATATACAAAAGATGGAATGTCAGTATCTGGTGATAGTACTATAAAAATGAAACTAAAAGATGGTAAATACTTATTAGCAATTAGTGATGGAATGGGTTCAGGTCCAGAAGCTAAAAAAAGTAGCCAAATTGTTACAAAAATGTTAAAAAGATTGCTAAACTCTGGATTTGAAAGAGATACTTCAGTTGAATTAATAAATTCAAATTTACTAAATGTAGCTGATGATGTTTTTGCAACACTTGATATCGCAATTATTGACTTATATAAGGGAAATATAGAATTTATAAAAAACGGAGCATGCCCAACATATATAAAAAATAGTAAAAAAGTTCAAATTATAAAATCACTTACACTTCCAACAGGAGTTGTTAATCAAATTAATACTGATGTTTTTGATAAAGATATAGATTCAAATGATATTGTGGTTATGATTAGTGATGGAATAATGGACTCAAATATAGAATACAAAAATAAGGAACTATGGGTAAAATACTTTTTAGAAGATATGGAAACTACAAATCCGCAAAAAATTGCAGATATAATTCTTAAAGAATCTATTGACAACAATTTTGGAAAAGTAAAAGATGATATGAGCATAATTGTATGTAAGTTTATAAAGAAATAATATGAGACTATTTTAGGAACAAAATAGCCAAACGCAGGTGTAGCACTTTTCTTTCGAGCGACGAGGAAAAAGAAAATGTCCTACACCGACGAGATTTGGCGGACTTTATAGAAATTAAAAATAAGGAGGAATATTAATTATGAAAAACACATTCTACATAACCACACCAATATATTATCCAAGCGGAAAATTCCACATAGGAACATCTTATACTACAGTTCTAGCAGATTCAATAAAAAGATATAAAGCATTAAGAGGATATGATACATTTTTCCTAACTGGAACAGATGAACATGGACAAAAGATACAAACAGTAGCTGAAAAAAATGGAATGGAACCACAAGAATATGTAGATAAAATGGCAGAAGATGCAAGAAAGCTTTGGAAATTAATGGACATAAGCTATGATAAATTTATTCGTACAACAGATGATTATCATTGTAAGGCAGTACAAAAAATAGTCCAAACTTTTATAGACAATGGAGATATTTATAAAGGCAAATATGAAGATTGGTATTGTATACCATGTGAAAATTATTTTACTGAAACACAATTAGTAGATGGTAAATGCCCAGATTGTGGTAGAGAAGTCAAGAAAATGAGTGAAGATGCATATTTTTTCAATATGAAAAAATATGAAGGTTGGTTAAAAGAATTCTATGCAAAAAATCCAGATTTTATAGTTCCTGAATCAAGAAAAAATGAAATATTTACTAATTTTATTAATCCTGGGTTAGAAGATTTATGCATAAGCCGTAATACATTTGATTGGGGGATACCTTTACCTAATGATCCAGAACATGTTTTATATGTTTGGCTAGATGCTTTAACAAACTATATCACAGCTTTAGGATATAAAAGTGATGATGAAACACTATTTAATAAATACTGGCCTGCTGATTTACAAATAGTTGGAAAAGAAATTATAAGATTCCATGGTATTTATTGGCCAATATTTTTACATGCTTTAGGCTTAGAGCTACCAAAAAAATTATATGCACATAGCTGGATAGTTATGAAAGATGGAAAAATGTCAAAATCAGTTGGAAATATTATTTATCCTGAAACTTTAATAGAAAGATATGGGTTAGATGCAACAAAATATTCTTTATTAAAACTAATGGGGTTTGCACAAGATTCAATGTTTACACCAGAAGATTTTGTAGAAAGATATAATGCTGATTTAGCAAATGATTTAGGAAATCTATTAAATAGAACAGTAGGAATGATTAATAAGTATTTTAATGGAGTAGTTTCAACTAATCCGAGAGTTAAAACAGAATTTGATGAATCTTTAGAGCAATTTACAATTGAGCAAATAAAAAAAGTAGAAGAATTAATGGATACATATCATATAAGCCAGGCATTATCAGAACTTTGGGCAATAATTGCAAGAGCAAATAAATATATAGATGAAACATTGCCTTGGTTACTTGCAAAATCTGAAAGTGAAGATGATAAAGAAAAATTAAAATCAGTAATGTTCCATTTAGCAGAAGCATTAAGAAAAGTTGCAGTAATGCTTATTCCATTTATGCCAAATACATCAGAAGAAATGTTTAAACAACTTGGAATTACAGATGAAGAACTAAAAACTTGGGATAGTCTAAGTAAAAATGAAAACATTAAAGATACAAAAGTAATAGAAAAAGGCGAGCCTTTATTTATGAGATTAGATGCTGAAGAAGAAGTAGAATATCTACAAAGTATAATGAAGAAATAAAGAGAGGAAGTATGTAAATTGCCTAGAAAAAAGAAAGTAGAAATAGATTCTAAATTACAAGATAAATTAGATTATATAGGTATTGATTTGAACAAAATACCTAGAAGCATTAAACAGTATACAGAAATCAGTTTTCGAACGATAAAAGGATATGATGAGAAAAAATACAAACAATATAGATTTATAAATGTAAATGATATAGAAATACTTATTTCTCCAACTAACAGGGTAGATTCTATTAAAGATAAATATGAACAGGCATTACCTTTAGCATTTTATTTAGATAATCAAAATGAAGAAAATATAGTATATCATACTAAGTTTTTACAATTATTAGATAAAGTATCAATCAGAGATATTGAAAAAGTTGAAGCAGAACAAAAAAGAATATTAAAAAATATTCCATTTAAAGTAAAATACACTGGAAATTATTTATGGCAAATCTATTATTCAAAAACTTCAGAAAAGTATTTTATGATTGTTACTACAGAGGATTCAGACTATTCGACATTCTTCTATTTATTAAAAAAGAAAATAGAAAATAATGCAAATGAAAAGATTTTTGTACCGATAAGTTTGGTAGAATATGAAGGAAAGGTTTTATCAACAAGTGAAATAAAAGATATTGAAAACTATCTTTGGTTATTTACAAAAGATTATCCTCTTATTTACGAGACTTGGGATAAATATGATGAAGTTAGTTTAAATATAATAGGAGAAACAGAATTATTTGATGAAGTAAAAACTTTATACAAGATTAATTTGAAATCTCCAAGAGAAGGTGCAAAATTTTATAAATTATTAAAAGCATTATTCATTTTGCAAACTGAAATACCTCATTATTATAAATTTAGCACAAATATAGATAAAAATGGTATGTTAGAATTTTATTTAGATAATACTCAAATAAAATATGAGATTTTACCAGAATTTATTTATGAACAATACCTTAAATCTGTTAGTATGAAAAATAAGGCAAACTCAGATTTTAATACTTTAACTTCTAAAATTGCTAATTTACAAGTGCTTTCAGATGAATTAACTAAAGAATATAATCAAAAAGAAAAACAAATTACAACATATTTAGAATGTAAAAAAACATTTTTTGGAAAAGTAAAATACTTTTTTAAATTCGGGAAAAAGACAAAAACAAATGAAGTGGATTTAAAAACAAGTAAACCACATACAGAAGAAAATAATAAAATTAAAAAAGAAAAATTTAAACTTGAGGAAAGAAATTACACTATTTTTGAACTAGAACAAAGCTATAAAGAATTAGAAGAAATAGAAGAGAAAAATAATAATTTAATTATGGATATTAATGCTTTAAAATTAAAAAATAAAAACTTAAAAAAGAAAATTGAAAATGCA
>DOYA01000092.1 GCA_003518755.1 Clostridiales bacterium
CTTATGAAAACGAACTGGGAGGTAATCCATGCAAAAAATAATTGAAAAAATAATAGAGCCATCTCATATTGAGGTAGGCTCTACTTTTTTATTAAAAATAAAGGCTATAAGGTATGCTACATATCAAGAGTTAAAAAACAGATTAAATTATACAATAATACAACAATACACTTATAGTCACTTGAAAGGAGAATAAAGATGGCAACTACACCAAAAGGAATTTATTATCCAAATAATTATAATGAAATAGCAGATATTCCAGAAGATATGAAGAAAATGGCAGAAAGTATAGAAGAAGTATTTGAAGATACAGACAGCGACTTATCTGACATAAAAGAAGAACAAACAACACAAAATAATAGATTAAATAGTTTAGAGGTAGACAACACTACAAATAAAAGTGACATATTAACCAATAAACAAGAGATAAATAATATCAAGACAGAACAAACAGAACAAAACACAAACATATCAACAAATGCAACAAATATAGAAAGCCTACAAGAAGAAAACGAAAACTTAAAGAAAATAGTAAGCCAACTTCCACAAGTAACAGGACAAGGAACATCTATAACCCTAGAAAACACAATAGAAGCACAATTTACAAAGTTTGATGAAGAAGGTAATAGCACACAGGAGACAACAGAAGGAAAGAATAAGTTTCATATAGCAAGTGTTACACCTGTTGACGGTAACACAATATATAATAAAATTACTAATAATGAAATAGAAGTATCTACAAAAAATCCTGCAGGTTATAGATATGTTTCAATACCAGTAGAAGTTGAAGCAAATACAACTTATTATTTTAAAGCAAATATTAAAAATTCTAATTCAAGTGTAAGCAATTCTTGGTTAGGTGTTTTAAATAGTGATAACACTAATACATTATATAACAATTCATATTCAGATGGTGCAATAAAATCATTTAATACAGGAGACAATACAATTGTTAATATCAATTTATACGCAACGTCAAATGTAGCAGCAATTAACACTACAACTTGGTCAAAAATCCAATTAACAACAAATAATAACGACTCATTCGAACCATACACAGGAGGAATAGCAAGTCCAAATCCAAACTATGAACAACCAATTGAAAGTGCTGGAGATAATGAGAATTTATTTGATATAGGAACAAGCATAGATGATTATGATGTTTCAGGCTCTATATTAGCACAAGGTGGAACTTTCAATGTTACTAACAATAAAGTTGAAATGACGATTATTGGTGGAGGTATGAGTTATGCTATACGAAAACAAAAGCTTGCTCCTAATGAAACGTATTCAATTTCAGGTAAAGCTTCAATGGTTTATTCAAGGATAGGTGTTAAGTTAAGAAGTAAAGATGACACAAGATGGTTAGACAATAACGATACTTCTATTGAAGGTTTTACTTATAATTCTATATATAAATGTTGGTTTAAAGAAAACAATTTAACTAATTTCGAATTAAATGTAACAATTCCAGATTGTTTATATTGGAATCTGTTTATAGGATTTAATTCTCTTCAATCTCAGCTTGGAATTGTTCATAGTATTTCAGACATCAAAATCGAAAAAGGCAACAAAGCAACTCCATATAGTCCTTATGGAATGGGTTCTATTAATGAGAAAATTAGTAATAAGAATGTTTGGAATATAGATAAGTTTAAAAACTTATATGGAACTAATACTTATGAAACTTATAATAACGTTGAATGTTTAAAACTTGCTGGTTCTAGACAAGTATATGATTTTAAAGGAGAAGAAAATACTCAATACACATTTCAATTTAAGCTAATTGGTTCTACACTTAATGATGAAATTGGAGCTTTTTCATTAGTATATAGTGATGGAACATCTGATTATAAGGGAGGAATACTTACACCTAAAACTTATATATTTACATCTAAAGCCAACAAAACACTTGTAAGAATTATTTGGAGTGGTTGGTCAGCAGGACACTTTATTTATATAGACAAAAATAGTATGCAACTAGAACCAGGCTCAACAGCAAGCCCTTACGTAGAACACAAAGAACAAGACTATTCTATATTTGTTCAACAACCTTTTAGAAGTATAGGAGATGTAAGAGATTGTTTTGTTAAGAAGAGTGATGGTTGGTATGAAAGACATTGGATAAAAGAATTTATTGTATCACAAAATACAGGCATTAATTTGCAAAGTATTAATGATTATGGAATAGCAAATTTCTATATGGTTTTTCAAAATAATTATTATGATTTAACTTCAAAAGACAATCAACTTTGTAATTTATTTTCGAAACAAACTTCATCAATAGCAACTACGGAAACAGAAGGATTTTTGCCAACAATGAATTTAGCTGCAGGATTAATAGGTGTTTATATAAGAATTTTAAGTAGTAGAGCGAAAACGGTAGAAGAATTTAAACAATGGGCAAATACAAATAATTTGAAAAATTATTATATATTAGCAGAACCTTTAGACCTACCATGTACTGAAACTCAAACACAACAATTAGAAAACTTACCTAGTACCTATAAAGATTTTACTATTATAAATAGTGAAGATGAAACAGAAGCTTATTTAGAAGTTAGTGGTATATATGATTTGAATAAACTAATTACAAGAACAGAAGTATTAGAAAGCGAGGTGTAGGAAGATGACTGTATTAGAGAAAAAAAGTTTAAGAAAGAAAAAAGCTATAATGAGTTTAGTTGAAAAAGGCGAATATTCAGTAGCTTATGCTTTAATGTTAGTTGAAGAATTAAGCGATGCAGGAAAATTAACAGACAATGATTATGAAGAACTAGCAGAATTTTTAGAAAACTTATTAAATGAAGAAGAAAACGAAGAAGTTGCTATAGAAGAAGAGCCAACTGAAACTAATGAGGAGGCTGAATAAAAATGGAAGCAATAGGCACAGCTTTAATTACGGGATTGTGTATGGCAATCCCCCAGATATATTCTACATATAAACAAGGAAAGCAAAACAAAGAAACGAACGCACAATTAAAAGATAATAAAATTAATAATGAAGCAATGAGAGCTTCTATGATGATTTTATTACGTTCACAGATTGTAAGTAAATGCGAAACTTATCAAAAATTGGGTTTTTTACCAGATTATGCAAGAAGTTGTTTAACAGATTTATTTGCACAATATACAGCTTTAGGCGGAAACCACGGAGTAAATATTTTGGTGGAT
>DOYA01000093.1:0-4489 GCA_003518755.1 Clostridiales bacterium
TTATAAAGAAATTAAAAGTTTAGATAAATTCTAAACTTTTAATTTCTTTATACATAAAATTTGAAAAAGAATTAAACTATTCTTCTAAACCAAAACTGACACCTAATGCATTATTAATTCTATTCATGATAGTATTATCATCAATGTGCCCTATTTTCTCTTTTAGCCTACTTTTATCAATTGTTCTAATTTGTTCAGCAAGAATTACTGAATTATTTTTCAACCCCTGTGATTCACCTTCTATTTCAATATGAGTTGGTAATTTTGTTTTATTAGTTTGTGAAGTTATAGCTGCTGCTATCACTGTTGGGCTATATTTATTTCCCAAATCATTTTGTATAATCAGTACTGGTCTAATTCCACCTTGTTCAGAACCTACAACAGGGCTTAAATCAGCATAATACATATCTCCTCTTTTAATTTGCATAATTATTCACTCCCACTATTAGCATATTTTAAAAGTCTGAATATTCGTAGATTGATTTAAAAATCTAATAGATTTCTATACTATTATATTTTATGTTTATTGTCGTATTTTGGTTATTATCTTCTACAATTAGTTTCGTAGGCAGTTTATTTTTTTTATTTATGTACAATACTTTATTTTGATTATATTTATTTTTGCTATTATTGTTTGTTTTTAATATTAACTCATTTTCATTTTCTTCAATAATTGAATTATCGTTATTCTTATAATCTTCTATAAAACTAATTAAATCTAAACTGTTATTTTCTAAAGCTTTATAATTTTCAAAAATTTGTGATAAATTAAGGCTTGTATTTTCTATTTTTAATACTTCATCTTTTAATGATATTTTAACTCCTGCAATATTTGATGGCTCTATTACAATTTGCACACTTCCATTTTCAGTATTATACTCTTGTTCTAAAATATATTTATTTGAATTTTTATTGCTATTTACTTGTACAATAATATTTGATTTATATGATTGTATATTTAAAATATAATCTACGATTTCTTGACTATTCATATTATTACCCATTTTTGTATTTTTAATCATTTTTTTTAAAATTAAAGATCCAATAATTATAACTATAAGAATAAGAATTACAATTAAATAAACTATTTTTTTACTATGCTTCAAAATTTTTTTGCCTCCTTTCTCGTTATAATACTATTCTAGGAAGCAATTTATATGCTTTAAAATTCCATTTCAAAAGCTTGAATACATCTTCTATATTTAGGTTCATTTTCTACACATGTAATTAAAGTTATTCTATTATCTTCTGATTCCTTTAAATAATTCCAATTAGAATTGTCTATAATTTCAATTATATCTACAATATACTCTTTCTTAAAATCATCATGAGAATAAACTATTTTATCACCTTTTTTTAATTTTTTTAAATTTTGAAAATAATTATGTTCATATCCTCTATTATGTCCTGCTAAACCAACATTTCCATTTTCTACTGCAGTTTCAATAAAGTGTCCTACAAAATTATTTAATGTATTACTATCTGTACCATCTGCAATAGGTGCAGATAAATTAATTGATGGTATCTCTATGTACCAATTACCAAGATTTATTTTCTCCTGCTCATTTTCTTGCTTTTCATCATCTTTCTGTTCTGTAATATTATTAATTTTTCTAATTATATCAGATGACCTTTCTATAGGATTAGTATTATAGAATAAAAAATAAAACATAAAAAAGATTATAATTGTTAAAATAAAACTTATTAGATTTATAAATTTACTTGTATATATCATATTTATTTAAAATATTTAAAACAAACCATTTACATAATACCACATTTTAGTATATATGTAAAGAATAATCGTTCGACAAAATCTTACAAATTTCTACTTTTATAGCTACTCAGCTCTTTATATATTGCTGAGTAGTTATAAAAATTAAAATTTAACAAAACCTATAAAACTATACTAAAAATAATTCTTATTTATTATCAAAAAAACTATTATTAAACAATATGTTGTTCTTATTATCAAATATTATTTTTATTATTTTAGTATAATTATCTTTACTTGGTTTTCCGATATTTTCTATAATTAAACTTGCACTATATTTATTCAACAAATCAAAAGTATTCATAAAACCCATTCCAGTTCCACCTTCATTTAAATAAGTTGTAATAGGCTTCTTACCTAAACTATCAAATACTTTTTTAGGAAATTCTACTCCTGAATCATAAAAATAAACTGCAAAACACTCTTCTATTTTTCCAAGTCTAACCATAATACTTTTATTTAAATTATCTGAATGGTTAATAGCTATAATTGCATCTTTAATGTGATCAGCTAACAAAATGGCTAATTCATCCTTTGTAATATGATGATTTATCATTTGATAAATATTTCCTTTTAATTGTAGTACAAAATCTATTCCACTTAATCTGCATTCTTCTTGCATAACATCAAACATATCATCAATTTCAGAAATACCTGTTTTATCTAGTTTAGGTAATTTAGCATTTTCTAATAATTGTTTAGAAATATTTTTTAATTCACTTTCTATACCTATTTCTTCTGCAGTTTCTGAATTTATTAAAATTTTGTTAATCTTAAACTCTAATGATTTTTGTTTATGTGCAAGAGAATGAGCTTTTTTACTAAATCTTAAATTCTCTGCTTCTAACTCTTCAACTTCCTTTTTCTTATCATCAAGTTCTTTCTTTGTTTCACTTAAATCTTGTATAAGTAATTTTTGCTTGTAATAAGCTTCGATTGATTTTTTGATGGAAATAATCATTACAATAATAAAAACCAATATACTAATGCCCATGCTCCTAGCCATAAATACAGTGCTATTATGCATTACTCCAATTGAAAATAAAACAATAGAACTAATATTTAGCAATAAAATACTAATAAAATCATTATTGGTCTTTTGATTTATAAAAGAAAAACCATATTTAATTCTTTTAATTTTCATAACTAATGACAATAATACTATGTAGCCAATAGTTATCATTAAAAATGATATACTATCATTTTCTATATTAAAAATAATACAAGGAATACAATTAAAAGCTGTCGATATAAAAAATAATAGATAATTTATACTAATTGAAAATACTATAGCTGGTATTGAATAAATAATATTATTTTTAGTTAAAGCAGAAAATATACTTGACAGAAGTATAATAAAAGTACTAATACTTACTAGTGCATTTATTTTAACTTTTACAATACAGCTTAAAATAGAAACTATAATTATACTTATTCCAAATATAAACATATTTATATAATTTATTGAATTGCTCTTTTTTTCCAAAGACTTATTTAATACATAATATGTACCTATTGTCATTATAAGCATCTTAAAAAAGTATATATAAATACTAATATCTTCCTCTTTAACACTATACATTATAAATCAATCTCCCTTAATATTATATACAAAAAAAGAAAGGTAATCAAGAGTGTCTTGATTATCTTTCTTTCTTTTTATGACCAACGACTGATCCATCTCCAAAATGCATCCCAAAAGCTCATTTTCTCTCACCACCTTTCTTTAAGGCGTTCATCTCATTTTTGTTATTTACAAAATACCATGATTTCTTTTAAATCAATTCGTATTTAGAAATAGAAAAATTTGATGAAATATGAGAAAAAATAGTATAAAAAAACCGAAACCTAGATTTTGTACGCATTAAAAATGCTACAAAATCTAAATTCCGCCATATTTATCTTCTAAGGAAACTCACCACTTACGTGGATGAATTTCCTAAGAATATAAAAAAAGATAGTATGACTCCGTCAACTATCTTTTATTCTATTTTTTTCAATTTAATACTCCATTTCTGCTACTTGTAATGGTAACAATTCTTTTAAAACATCATCTAATCCAATTGGTGTAACCTCGTTGTTTTTTAATATACTTAATATCTCATTTTGTTTAATCTCATCATCTGTAATATTTGTTACTTCTTTTGTTTCAATATTTACATTTCCATCTATATATTCAGTTTTAACAATTTCAATTCCAAATGGTGCTTCAACATTTTCTTCTATTGATGTTTTATAATACTCAAGTTTTATGGGGTATTGTACACCTGCTTCCTCTAAGATTTTATCTGATACAAATACTCCATCAAAAAATGTTTTCACTTTACCTTCCTTCCCTCATTTTTTACAACCTTACATACTATACAATAAAATGGAAAATTTAGCAAGTATTATTTTAAATTTTTTATTATTAATCTATTGATTTTTTTTAGCAAATAATGTATTATTTTGTCGAGGTGCAAAAAATGAAATTATTAATAAATAGAAGTATTATATTTTTAAAAAATATTTTAGCTTGTAAACTACAAGTTCTATTTCTATTTCTTTCTGTTTATTCTTTAATACTATTTTAATAGTATTTTTTTTTGCATAATTTTTTTATAAGGAGGATTCTTCAATGGAAGAAAAGAAATTGCTTTATGATGTTAACGAAAAACCACCAATTGCAAAGTGGATTATTTTGGCATTACAACATGTATTTGCAATGTTTGGTGC
>DOYA01000093.1:4551-6507 GCA_003518755.1 Clostridiales bacterium
CTAGTGCCAATACTAGTTAATAACGGTATTGCTACAGCAGGAGTAGAAGGAGAAGCTTTATCTATAGCAGTTGCTTTAGTTACAGCAGGAATAGGTACATTAATCTATATTCTTTGTACTAAGGGAAAATCACCAGTATTTTTAGGAAGCTCATTTGCTTTTATTGCTCCAATAGTTGCAGCATATATAGCTGGATCAAGCGAAAATGGTGGCATTCAAGGTGGAATTGCCGGAGCGATGACAGGTATTATGGTTATAGGAATTGTTTATGTTATAGTTTCTTTAATTATAAGATTTGCAGGTAAAAACTGGATAGACAAACTTTTACCACCAATTGTAATTGGTCCCATGATTATGATAATTGGTCTTAGTCTTTCAAGTAGTGCAGTTGGCAATATATTTGATAAAAGTATTCAAGTATCAGGTATAGAGTGGAAAGGTCCAATTGTAGCACTTATTACATTTTTAGTCACAGCTTTAACTATGACAAAAGCAAAAGGTTTCTTTAAAATAATACCATTTTTAATAGGTATTATTGTTGGTTATATAAGTGCATGCATATTTGGATTAGTAAATTTTGAGGCAGTAGCTCAATCTAGTTGGTTTCAAATACCTAACTTTCATGTACCTTTTATTAATTATCATCCTAATTGGTTAATTGCTCTTACAATGGCACCAATTGCTTTAGTTACTATGGCTGAGCATATTGGAGATCACAAAGCTTTAAGTGTTATTCTTGATAGAGATTTATTAAAAGATCCTGGTTTGGATAAAACTCTTTTAGGTGATGGTATTGCAACATTTGTTGCAGGTTTTCTTGGAGGTCCAGCAAACACAACTTATGGAGAAAACACATCAGTTGTAGGTATGACAAAAGTAGCTTCTGTTTGGGTTATTGGATTAGCTGCCATATTAGCAATAGTATTAGGCTTTCTTGGAAAATTTACAGCACTTGTTCAAACAATACCTACTCCAGTTTTAGGAGGTGTCTCTTTACTATTATATGGATTTATAGCAGTAAATGGTCTAAAAGTACTAATACAAAACAAAACAGATTTTAGTAAGAACAAAAATATTATAGTTGCTTCTGCCATGTTGGTATTAGGTCTTGGAGGAGCCGCATTTTCTATTGCTACAGGAAATAATTTAACTATTGAAATATCTGGAATGAGTTTAGCAGCTATAGCAGGTATCCTTTTAAATATATTATTACCTGAAGAAAAAGAATAGGCATTAAAATAATTTATTATAAATTCGAAATTGTAAAAAAAATATTAAATAATTGAAAGGAGTAATTAAATATGAATACAATAGTACTAGATAATCCTCTAATTCAACATAAATTAGCAATTATCAGAGATAAAAAAACTGGAACAAAAGAATTTAGAGAAATAATTGGAGAACTAGCAACATTTTTATGCTATGAAGCTATGTCAGATGCTAAACTTGAAGAAGTTGAAATAGAAACTCCTATTTGTAAAACAAAGGTAAAAAAATTAAATGAAAATAAATATGCATTTGTTCCAATTTTAAGAGCTGGTACGGGAATGCTTGATGGATTGCTTAAAGCTATTCCTAATGCAAAAATAGGTCATATAGGTTTATATAGAAACGAAGAAACTCATAATCCAGTACGCTATTATTATAAAATGCCAAAAGATATTGCTTCTCGTGAAGTAATAGTTTTAGATCCTATGCTTGCAACAGGAGGTTCCGCATGTGATACAATAACTATGCTAAAAGAAGATGGTGTTAAAAATATCAAATTTTTATGTATCATAGCTGCTCCTGAAGGAATTAAAAAAATAGAAGAAATTCATCCAGATGTAAAAATTTATACTACAGCTATAGATGAAAAACTAAATGAAAATGCTTATATTGTTCCTGGATTAGGTGATGCTGGTGACAGAATATTTGGAACCAAATAATAAATAGAAAAAACCGCCAAATTATATT
>DOYA01000093.1:6636-10219 GCA_003518755.1 Clostridiales bacterium
AAAATCATGTTCTTGTCCAACTTTTCCATTTGTTATCAATTCTGAATTAGGAATTGTTAGCTTAATACTTTCAGCTTTAAAAGTTTTTCCAGAATCAAGTTTTATAGTTAAATCAAAAAATATATTTGCATATAAATCTTCTTCATTAATATTTATTTTTTTTAATAATTCTCCATGATTTATTTCTGTATCTTCATCAGATTTATATAAGCCTATATTATTATTAGCACATCTAAACTCAACAATTCCTCCTTGATTTGAAATTTCTAATTTCTTTGAATTACTTGATTTTGCACCTATATATTCTAATGAGTCAAATACATTCTCTTCAATATTTTTATATAGTTGTTTTTCATCTTGGCTTTGCCTATAAAACTTTATTTCTCCAATATTAGATTTTTTTTCACTCTTTAAATTATCTATTTTTACCGTAGATATTGTTTCTGTTTTATTATAATTATTGTTTTTTTCAATATATATATATATATCATTATTTTGATTTACTCTTAAATCCCATTTTGCTTGTGGGCTCTCCACATCTTGTCCATCAACTGTTGAAATAACAGAAATTTTATTTATTATAAATGGCATATTTACTTCACCATTTTCATCATATTCTAAAATGAACATTAAAGCTGTGAATACAATTCCTATTATAATAATTGAAATAATACAAATATGAATCACTTTTTTACTTAATGCTTGTTTACTCATTTTTATCACTTCTTTCTTCTAGTTTTTTTGCTCTCAATTCCTTAAAGAAATCTTGTAATAAATTTTGACATTCTTGTTCTAATATTGATTTTTCAAAATCAACATTATGGTTGAATTTGAAATCTTTAAATAGATTTAATTTAGAGCCCACTGCTCCTGTTTTTTCATCAGATACTCCAAAATAAACCTTTTTTATTCTTGATTGAATTATAGCTCCTGCGCACATAGGGCAAGGCTCTAAAGTAACATACATTTCACAATCAATTAATCTCCAAGATTTTAATTTTTTGCTTGCTTTTTGGATTGCTAAAATCTCTGCATGTTTTGTAGTATCATATTTAGTTTCTTTTTGATTATATGCACTTGCAATTATCTTTCCATCTTTAACAATTACAGCTCCAACTGGAACTTCAAGTTTATTATATGCTTTTTTTGCCTGTTCTAAGGCCTTGTTCATATATTTTTCTTTAATACTCATTCTAACCTCAATTATACATATACTATATTTCTCTCATCTTGAGAATGATTATACAATTTTTTTTTATAAATTTCAAGTAGGGGCGATTTTAATCGCCCGTATTATATACTGATCACATATTTCTTAATTTTTTTACTGCAGTCTCTAAATTCTTAACTAAATAATCCACCTCTTCTTTAGTGTTAAATTCTCCAAAAGTCACTCTCAAAGCACTCTTAGCTTCTTTTTCATCTAAACCTATTGCAGACAAAACATGAGAAGGCTTTGTTTCTTCTGAATTACATGCAGAACCACTTGATGCACAAATTCCAACATTATCTAGCTCATATAAAAGATCACTCCCATTTACTCCTTCAAAAGAAATATTACTATTTCCAGGAAGTCTTGCATTTATAGCACCATTAATCTTAATATTACTAATCCTTGTATTAACTTGTTCTAGATAATAATCTCTTAATCCTTTTAACTGCTTTATATGATTATCAATATTTTCATTTGCAAGCTCTGATGCTTTTCCTAGGCCAACTATTCCTGCTGTATTTTCAGTTCCAGCCCTTCTATTTTTTTCTTGATGACCACCATTCATAAATTTCTCAAAATCAATACCTTGTCTTACATAAAGAGCACCTATTCCTTTTGGTCCATATATCTTATGTCCTGAAAGTGAAAGCATATCTATTCCCATTGATTTAACATCAATTTTAACATTCCCCACAGCTTGAACCGCATCTGTATGAAATAGTATGTTTTTTTCTTTCGCAATTTGTGCAATATCTTCTATTGGCTCAATTGTACCAATTTCATTATTTGCAAACATTATGCTAATAAGAATTGTTTTATTTGTTATTACATTTTTTAATTCTTTTAAATCGATGAATCCATTTTTATCAACATTTAAATATGTTATATCAAAACCTTGTTTTTCTAAAAAATTGCAACTTTCTAGAACTGCATGATGTTCTATTTTAGTAGTAATTATATGATTTCCTTTTAATCTGTTTTTAAATGCTATTCCTTTTATGGCTGTATTATCTGCCTCAGAACCTGATGAAGTAAAAATAATTTCATTTTTGTTTGCTCCTATTAAACTTGCAACTTTTTCTCTTGAATTTTCAATTGCCTTTTTAGCTCCTCTTGCAATAGCATATACAGCTGATGGATTACCATATTTCTCATCGAAAAATGGTATCATTTCATCTAATACTTCTTGTTTAACTTTTGTAGTTGCTGCATTATCAAAATAATATATATCCATGATAAAACTCCTTTAATGAATATTATATTCACTAAAGGAGTTTTTTGTTATTCTTTCACATAATATATATCTTCTAAAGTAAAAATTTCTTTTTTAAAGTCTTTTATTTGATCAGGATAATTTTCTTTTTTTAAATCAGAAATATCATTAATTATATTTCCTTGATTATCCAAATAGGTTTTATTTGTTTCATTTGAAATAATAACATAATCATCTTGTATAGATATATTTGGTTTTTCAAGTTCTAATACTTTGTCCATTGTTTCTGAATAAAATTCAGAAACACCATTATCATCTATTGTTTGAATAATATTTTTTTCTTTTATTTTTTGAATAGAAGAATATTTCATATCCAAAATAGTTTTTCCATTACTATTAATAATTCCAATCTTACCTTCATCATCAATTGCCGTAAAATAGTTTTTATATAAATATTCTAAATATCTGTATTTATCTTCAACTAATTTATTTCCATTTTTATCTAAGATTCCGTAATAAGTAATATTATTGTTTAATATTGTTGATATTTTGTAATCATCACTTTGAGTATTATATACACTTGAATTGAAATTAATATCTATTATATTTGCATTTGAATCATATACCTTATTAGTACCTGAATTTGTTGTATAAAAATAGATTCCTCTAGAAGATATTTCATCACAATTAACATCTACAAGAATTTTTCCATCTAAAGATGCTACTCCATATTTTTTATTTTTTTGTAACATTAATAAATTAACATTATCATCATAAATTATTTCCTGATAATCATTGTCTAATATTTTTTTTGATTTATTATAAAATCCATATTTTCCATTATTTGAAGCTATTAAATATAATTTATTATCATCTATTAATTGTATTCTTTCTATATCATTATATTTAATATCTAATATTTTCTTTCCATTATAGCTAATATATCCGTATTTATATCCATCATCTGTTTTGTTTATTATAATAAAGCCAGATTTAATATATCCTTGATCCTTACTATAGAATTCATCAGAATAACATTGATCATATTTTGTATCAACCAACTTATTTCCATTAAGATCAATAACACCATATTTATTATTTTGTGATACCAAAAATTTACCTTCTGTAGGTTGAAGATTTTCCAAAGAGTCATAAAT
>DOYA01000093.1:10306-24886 GCA_003518755.1 Clostridiales bacterium
TATTTTAATACACTTTTTTCATAAGATAATGTATTTGCAACATTTTTTAATTTAATTGGCTCTACTGAATCAAATTTATCTAGTATTATTTCATTTTTTGAATTAATTATATTAACTTTTTCACCTTTATAACACGCAAATAAATCTATACTTGGATTTGGAATAATAATTTTATCAAAACTTGCTTCTAAAATTACCTCTCCATTTTCATCTAAAACTCCATATAGATTATTGTCTTTGAATATATAATACTTAAAATTTGATATTTCTTCAATTTTAATCTCATATTTTTTTTCTAAATTGTTTTTAATAGCAAAAGCTCCTACAATTAAAATAATAATTACAATAAAAAAAGCACAAAATCTTTTCATAAACATACCTCAATTTTTTTATTTTCTTTATTACTATACAACAAAAAAAAATATAATTCAAGTAGAATTTTAAAAATGGTAAGAAGTCAGAGGTTGGAATCACACTTCCTACCTCTGACCTCTTACCTCAATTTGCAATAAATTCTTGTAAAGAATTACTTATTTTTAATTACAAATTTTTTAATTAGAATTAATCCACACACTACTATTATTAATGCAACTCCTGAAATACAATAAATCATTAAATTCTTATTTTCCCCTGTTGAAGTATAAATTGATACTGTTGCATTAGCTGTATCTGCTTCTTGTGTATCTTTGTTACCAACAATATAACTTCCTGAACGACATTCATATTGTGGTGTTAGAGTAATATTACTTATTCCAATAATTTCTGAGTAACTTTCCCAACCAAGTATTCCATCAGAATTTGATAATAAATTATTTACAGTAAATTCATATTCCTCTGTACTAGATTTTTCTCTATCATAACACTCTGGTAACAAACCTACATCTGGCATGAATATTTCTTGTTTATAATTTTTATTTGCATTTATAACTTCTTCACTAAAATAGTCCGTTTTTTCTCCTCTATAGAAAATTACATTTTCACTTTGATTATCATAAGAAGCATTTTGATTATTAATATAATCTACTATTTTTGTAACTTTTGTTTCTATAGGTTCTAGTGGATTTCCGCTATCATCAGTGTTAATTCCATATTTATAATATTTTTCAGAAGCATAATCTAATTCTGATTCATTATGAGCTGAAAGCATATAAGTTACAATAGCATTAGAGCCATAAATATATGTAGGATCTAACTCAAGTTTTGAATTACTATCATTTATTCGTGCAACATTTGGTGAAACTGTTTCATCATTTGGATTTCCGTTTATTATTGTTGTACCATTTTGTAATGTTAATTTAATATTCTTTATTTTCTTTCTTAAAGTAATATTAACACGTGGTCTTTCAATAATACCAAAACTCATGCCTGAACAATTTGTTCTTAAAGGATTGGCTACATTAGGGTCATTAAGTAAATTTGAATTTATTTCATCTTCAGGTATATATTCAAAATGAACATCCATATTTGGACTATTTGCACTAATAATAGCATTATTATTTTTTGTAGAATACATGTAATTTAATTCTATGTTTTTATTATTTTCATCAAATCTTGAATTAATATCATTTGTAATATTATTTATAGTTATATCTACATCTGATGCAATAGAATTGTTTTTATCTATTTCATCTAAAAACCATGTTTTTTCATTACTTGAATTAGCATTAACTACTTCACCTGTCATAATAGTTGATTTATATTGACTTGTATTTATGCTATTATCATGTCCTTTGATTTTAGTTCCGATAGTTATTATATTGTTATTCAAATCTTTATATTTAGTTTCTCCATTACCATAAGTAAATTTTAAATAATATCTTCCTGGAACAACATCAGGTATTGTATACTTTCCATTTTGATCAGCTTTAACTATAGCATCTTTAACCACTGCTGACCAAATACCATTTTTTTGTTCTATTTTTCCTGTATATGCTTTTGCAATTCTTGGATTATCTTCAGATGAATTTGCATCCATTAAACTTACTATTACATCTGAAATAGTATTTTCTGCATCATCTTTTGTACCATTACCAATTCTTTCATTTGCACGTTCATCAGTTTTTAAGTCTTCAAATACTGTTCCAGAAATTGTTCTAGTATCAGCTAATTGCCAAATGATTCCTAATGCTCCACTTGATTTATCATAATTCATTGTTCTATGATCATACTGTTTATTATCTTTCCAGTTCTTGTCATTTCTTGTATAAATATGATATCCAGATGCTTTTGCAACAGTTGGTACATTTTCATATATAGAATATAATTCTTCATCTGTTAAACGAACTTTATCTCTTAAAAATTCATCTTTTACTTTAAATTGTATATATGTACTGTCATCTGTGTTAGGTAATAACCCTGAATTAAATAATTTTTCAGTCTTTTCGAAATGATAATTTGCCGTGTTTTCATTTATACTTTCCCAATTTCTCATTTCTAAATTAACAATATCATCATGTAAATTATCCCAATTTAATTCATATCTCTTATTGTCAAATGTATCTATAAGTGATGTCAATTTTAAGCTATGTTCTTTATATAAATTTGGAATATTATGAGTAGTATCATTAAGTACATTTATTCTATATACAACGTAAACTTTAAACTTGTCTTCTTCTTGTCTTCCTTCTACAAAATTATATTTTATATCAGATGGATATAGTTTTTGTGTAAATGTTCTTGCTGAGTTTTGATATGCAACTGTAGATTGAGTGGCTTTTGTGTCATCTTCCATATTTATTACAAAATTATCTCCGCATTCTATATGTGAAGTTATAATTTCCTCTTACAATTTTAACATATTCTATCTGTTGTCCTACACTAAATGATGGTTCTATTTTTTTAATTAATCCAAGGTTTATATTTTCTATTGTATATGTTTCTGAATTAAAATAACTTGTAAGTAATCTTTGATTCTGTGGTGCATTTTGACTATTCTTTATTGTATCTAAATTTATTTCAGAAATATTAGATTGATAAGTAATAGCTTTTCCTGGATAATCTCCATTTGTATCTAATCCTGATAAGTTTCCATCATATAATTCACCCATGTTGTTTTCTCCACCAGTTGAAATTATTTCTTTT
This sequence comes from Clostridiales bacterium, assembly GCA_003518755.1. GTDB lineage: Bacteria > Bacillota > Clostridia > TANB77 > CAG-508 > CAG-269. The sequence goes on from DOYA01000093.1 coordinate 13,388, forward strand.
TCTTGTGCCTTAGAATTAATTTCTACATTTTCTCCTTCAAATGGAGCTACAGTAATAAATTCTTTATTATCATAAACAAATTCCACATAATAATATGCAAGTTCCCAATATGTAAACTTTTCACCATTTGCTTTGGTCTTAAATTCATATTCTCCATTTTCATTTGTAGTTGTAGTTGCAATTAATTCATTTTTTCCATCTTTATTTGAATATAGATTTACAGTTATAGGTATATCTAATAGTTTATCATTATTATCTTTATCATATATATTGTTTATATTATTTACTTTTCCATCTGGATTATCTATCCAAACTTTACCTTTTATACCACCAGAAACATATCTAATATTAGATGCCGTATATATTACATCATTATTTTGATCATCAATTTTTTGATTTCCTAAAAATACCCAATCATCATCACCTAAATCAGAAGATCCTTCGCTTTGCATATGATATCCTGGTTGTTCTTTTGGATTATATCCAGATGGAGTATTAGTTTCATAAATGTAATAATCTCCACTTAAAAGTCCATCAATTTCTATTTTTCCAGTATCTCCAATTGTAAATGCAGTGGCATCTTCATAAAAACTATATGTATATATGATATTATCATTATCTAATTCTACCTCTTTAAGCCATCCTGAATTTGTCTCTCCATCATCTAATGAAGTACCATATATTTTTATTTCTGCACCTTTTAGTCTTAATATTTCATTTTGATTTAAATCTTCATTATAGCTTCCATCTTTCTTTTCAATAGTAAGCTTATAACTCTTTGGCTTTGTAGAATTGTTAGTAGCCTCAATTGTTATTTCTCTTTTTCCATTAGTATCAAATTCAGCGTACAATGGTGTTTGTGTTGATACTTTTTTTAACTTAAATTTCAAATTATCATATGTTAAATTGTTATAAATGTTAATACTAGCTCCTTCAGTATTATTTTCATTTCTTATATCTGTCACGGTTTTCTCAATATGTAATCCATAATTATTATTTGCTCTAGATGCAAAATTATAAACATTTGTGCCAATTTTTTTGATTTGCCACAATTGATAATTATTACCTTCATATTCTGTACTTATAACATTTCCTTTAATACTTATAGTATTATCTTCTATAGTTATTGGCCAATATACACTACCACTTTTTGCTAAAATTAAATAATATCCATGATCTACATACGATATTCTAAATTTAAATGTATCACTATCAATAATTTTTCCAAATTTGATATCCCATTCGTCACTATTATATGCAGTTCTTTTAAATCCAAATGAGTCATTAATAAATGAAGCTATTTGATAATGTCCATTTTCTACTACTTCTGATTTATAATTTTCAGAAGTAATATTATTATTAATATTTGGCATCAAAGACTTAGAACCTAAATAAGCATATTTCCCTGATAAAAAGGTTCCTTTGTATGAGCTTGGCTTTCCACCCATATAATGATCTTGCATTTCTAATTGATATTTATCACTAGGTGTACTTGTTTCATATATATAATACATTCCATATGGTACATTTTCTATTTCTATTTTTCCATCTTTATTTGTTTTGAACTCATCGGCATTATTTACGTTATCTGTAACTGTTCCATCACTCTTTAGCCATTTAAAAGAATTGAAAGTATATCTTTTTTCTTTAGTTTGTACTAATACTTTAATTCCTACATTTTCAATTGGCTCATTTGTTAATTTATCTTTTTTTTCAATAGTTATTTTTGTATTTTTTCTATTTCTTATAGTATAAGTTGCATGATTAGTTCCCAAATAATATACCTCTTTATTATTCATTGTGCCGTTTACCACTTATACTATAATAATTTTTTATTCTCAAATAATTACAATAGTTAACATTTGTGCCATCAGCAAATTTCCATGGTTTAAAATAATATTGAGTTCCATCTGCAAAACATACACCTGTAAAGTTTGCTTGAGATGACTGGCTTCCTATTAATACACTTTCTATTCCATTTCCATTTTTATCTACCATTTTCCAGCTATTATTAGTTAATATGTTTGTATAATCAGAATTAGCTGAATATCCTGGCTGTCCTTTTAAAGAATATTCATTTGAACTTGTTGCCACTTCAAATATAAAATAATCTCCATATGGTAAATAATCTAGTGTAAATTCTCCTTGATATTTACTTTGTCCAGTATAACCTTGTCCTGTTTCAAAATAATATGCATCACTCCATGAATTTGCTGTTGTAATATTATGAGTATTTGTATTATACCCAATCCATCCATCATATTTATTATCTTTTGTACCTTTTGCTAGTATTACAAATTTGCTCCCATCTAGCAAAGTATTATCATCATAGTCAATTTTTCTTACTGTAATTTTACCACAAGCTTGTTTAACAGTAATATTAAATTCTTTTGGCTCTGGTGTTCCCTTTACTATTCTTATTTGAGCTAAGTTTTGTGAATGATCTGCTCCAGTATCATCATACCATGGTATTATTTTTGCAGCAAATCCTTCTCCTGAATTTTCTACTGTATACTTAACTGAATTTATTTTCACATCAAGGTCATCTCTAATTTTTACATAAACAGTAGTACCTTTTTTTATGTCTTGAACCAAAAGTTTTTCATTATAATCACTAGTTTTAAACAATCTGATTTCCTGTTTTAGTTGAGTTTCCCCATCATATGGTTCTGAATGATTAAAAGGTATAGTATAACTATTTCCATTACTGCAATTAAATACAATCTTTGTAATTTTACCTGAACATGATTGCATATTAAAGGATCCTGTTTTGTCACTCATTGTTAGTGCACTAGTACTAGCTTTAGGTGTACCTGCTGTAAATGATTTTGGTTGTTTAGCATCTTTTATTGCTTGATCCCAAATACTATTAGTGTATGTATTACCTGTACTAGCATTTTTAAAACATAATCGCATAAAATATTTGGTATTATCACTACCATTTAATTTAGCATCTTGTTGCCAAAGCCAAAATGCTCCTTGCCATGTATTTGCTTTGGCAAAATCTTTACCGTTGGATGCCCTTAAATCATAATATGCTTTATATCCTTTTGCAATTGTTTTTTTTGTACCATTTATTGTAACACTTCCATCAGTTAAATACTTTGCAAGCCATGCCATCCTTCTATCAGTTTCATTTGCGTCATCACTTCTAAATTGCCAATAATATTTAGTTGATGTTAATACTGTTTTTCCATCAGAAGCATATTTATAACCTCCATCAACTAACCTGAACTTATGTTTTACGCCCCATTCAAAACTATCTGCAATCTCTCCACAATAAAAATCTGTACTTGTAGAAAATTTGGATTTGTCAAAAGTTTCAAATTGTTGTTTTGTATCATAATTAAAACACACTTGTCTAGATGCATAAGAATAATTATTTTTTATTAAAACCATTATGAAAAGAATCAGTATAAAACTAATTATTTTGAATTTTTTCATTCTTTTTTCTCCCTCCTTTCCATATTATTCTTTTATTGTTTTCTTTGTTATTACAAATATTGCTAGAAAAAATAACCCTGTTATTGAAAGAGTAATTGTAATATAACTTATTACTGCTCCTGTTTTTACACTTATAATAATATTTGCACTTCCCATATCATCTTCGTTAGTTTGTTTATTGTCTGCTATAGAGTCTATGTCTTCAATATTTTGTGAATTTGAAACTGATGTAAGCTCTGCTGTATTATTTACTAAACCAGTATTAGATTCTGTCATTTTTTTAGTAACTATTAGTTTTAATTCTTTAGTTTCTCCTGCTTCTATTCTGTTTTCAGCTAAACTATTTGTATAAATATATTCACCTGATTGATACCAATCTTTATTTAAGCTAGAATTAAATGTTAAATCTTTTGGTAAATAGTCTGTTATTTGTTTTGCATAACCTGAAAGTTCTCCTGTATTTTTTACAGTAATATTGTATTCTATAATAATAGTTGAACCACTTAAGTATTTTGCTGGTATTTCTACTTTTGCCATATTAGTATTATCATATTCTTTTTCTATATTTCCTTCTTGATTACTTATTGTAACTTTACTAATTGTTTTTGTTAATTCTAAGTCAAATTTTTTGGCTTCAATTAAACCTAAATCAATGTTTGATACATTTGCATTATTAATCTCTATTGTATCTGTTGCAGAAACTTTTTGTTCTTTTCCATTTAAATTTAATGTAACATTTTCTACATCAGAATTATTGTTTTCAGTTGCTCCATTTGCTTTATATTTGGTTAGTATATATTTTTCTTTGTTATATTCAAAAATTAATATATATTTTCCATTATTTAATTCGTTAAAGATATATTGACCATTATTAGCTGTAGTTTCTTTTGTTGAATTATCTTGTAGATTGTATAGTTGAATTTTTACATCATCTATCATAGTTTCACTATTATCCATAGTTCCATTCTCATTTTTATCAAACCATACTGATCCAGAAATAGAATACTTATTTGTTGTGTTTTCGTTTTCTTCTTGACTATTGTTTTGATTTTTTTCATCTTCATTTTTTTCTGATGAATTATTAGTTTCATCTTCTTTGTTGTTATTATCTGTATTATTATTTTCTATTTCTTCTGATTCAATAATCTCGGAATCTAAAGCACTTAAGTCAATTGGTTTTAAAGTATGTTGTATCTTTTCTGTTTTATTACTTACTTCTGCAAAAACCTTTGCTTGACTCTCAATCTTAACATCAGTTTCTAAGAGTTCTTCATTATTTGTTTGTGTCTCAATTAAAACATCAATTTTGTCATTTACTTTAAAGCCTTTATCATAAGAATATTCAATAATATAGTTGTCAGATTCAGTTATCTCATTTGTTTCTTCATCATCATCATCTACAGTTTTATCAATATCTTTATATTCATATGAAGTATTAAATTCAACATTTTCATTATTAATTTTGATTGCTTTAACTTCTAGATATTTTGATATAGATTGGGTAATATCTACTCTATTAATATCAACATTTCCTGTATTTTTTATAGTTAATTTGTAATTAACATTATCTCCTTGGATTATCTCTTGTCCTGCATTATCTGAAGTCAAATTAGTCTCTATTATATATTTTAATAAATTCTCTTCAACTTCATTACTTCTGTATTTATTATTTGCTATAGCTGATATTTTTGAATTATTATCATTATCATTTATTTGAACATCCAAGTAATAAACTAATGTATCTTGTTTTTTTAATGTTTCAACAGTAAGTTCGTCACTAGCATCAATTTTCTGCAAATCCTCATCATTTTTTAATAAAATGTCTTCTATAGTTACAGCAGAATTATTTATTACTTTAATATTTAAATTAGATATATCCTGACTTTTTAAATTTTTTATCTCTAATTTATATGTATACGTTCTTTTTGTTTCTATTTTGTTTTCATCTATCCTTCCAACCATATACATATTAAGTCTTATTTCAGCTTTCTCCACTTTGCAATTTAATGTTAAATTATTATTATATTTTTCTGAATTAATACTTATTGTAAAAGGTATATCATTAATTTGACTTTCATCTTCTATTTTTATATCATATGTTAATAATGCTTTTTTCTTCGATTTTAGTAAATCAATACTACTTATTGCTTTTCTGTCAGCTAATTCAATTTCCTTAAAATAATCTTCTGCTGCATGAGTTCCATTTTCATCTTCTGTAAATTCAGTATTTTTTATATATTTTACACATTTTGTGGCTTCAGGTACATTTGCTTCAATATTTATGTTTTCTATATCTTCTTCTCCAACATTTTCAAGTGTTAATTCATATTTTACAATTTCACCAGTATAAACAGTATCTCCTTCTTGTATTTCTTGTCCACCAACATATGCCTTTAATGTAGATTTAATTCCATCAGAAGTTTGATTGTTTTCTGCCAATGCTCTTGCTTTAGCTTTTTCATTTTCTTCATTTTGTAATCTTTGAATTGTTTCTTTATCTAATCCTTCTATTTTTATGTTCTTATTTATTTCTCCATTATCTACATAATTTGAAGCTAATTCATTTGTGTAGTTTAGTTTAATTTCTTCATCACTATTTTCTATTAATTTATCTAATGTAATATCTGCATATATTATAATTGTTGTTCCATTTACAACTTCTGTGTTATAAGATGCTTGAGTTCCTGCTAAGTCAATCTCTATTATATTTTGTTCATTTTCCTTATATATATTTGCTTTAGCTAACTCTAATCCATTTCCATAAATTAATTTGCATTTAGCAGAAATTTCTTTAACTTGTTTTGGTAATGATATTTTTATTGTAGGATTTTGAAATAAATCCATTTTTTCATTTGTGTTTTCAAGTACAACTTCCATTTTTACATTTTCATTTTTTTCAATTGCACTTAAGCTTTCTGTATTAATGCTTAAATTAGCTTTTGACGTAGTATTTTTTAATTCTATTACTTTTGTGCTCTCTACTATATTTTTATTAATAGAGTTATAAGTACTTAAAGTTGTTTCTTTAATTCCTGTCAAATTTGTAATTTCTTCTCTTGTTAATCCAGAATTTAGAATTGCTTTTTTATTATTTATACGTAATACACCTTCTGAAATAGGATTACTTGTTTCAAATATTAAAGCTTTTGGGGTATTTGCATAATTTAAAACTATGTTTCCATTTTCATCTGTTTCAGTATTATTATTAATACTAGCAATTATTGTTCCATTTTCATCTTTAATATTAATATATCCATTTTCACCAAATAATTTATTAAAGTTTTCTTTATTTATTATTGTAGATTTATAAATATTATTGGCAATTATTTCATTTTCACCTGAAATGAATTTTGACACATCTTGTTTAAATTCTGTTTTTTCAACAATATCTTTAAAGTTTATATTAATATTAGATGTTGTTTCATATTCTCTTTCTTCTCCTGTATACAATTTTCCTTTAAATATTTCTTTTTCTGTTAGTTCAATATCATTTGAAACTATTTTTTGAGTTTCTTCAGTTAAAACAATTTTATTATCAACAGATAATTCTTTTGCATCATAAAGTGTTAATTTAGTATTAATATTTGATATTAAATTTGTAATATCCTCATTTTTATCTAATATATAAGTTATAACAAAAGTATCTGTTGCATCTTTTTTCCAACTTATATTTTCAACATCTTCATTTAAAACATTTATTTTAAGAGTTTTATTTAATTCATCATATTTATAATTTTCTGAATTGAATATACTATTTATATTAGTTGAATCTGTTTGTCTTGCAAATACACTGCATTTTTCAATTGTATTTAAAGAATTAATAGTAATCTCTGTTTTTTGTATTGGATATTCATTATTCTTTAATTTACTATTAACTAATAACTGTACTACTCTTTTGTCTTCTCCATTTAACTGAAAAACTGCATTTGTAAGGGTTTCTACATTAGTTTCTATTGATGCATTATTAGATGAAATCCATTTAACTTCAACATTTGTTAAGCCATGTATATCAATGCTTCTATTATTTTCAATATTTTTACTATAATAATATTCTCCACTTAACTCTACATCAGCTTTACTATTAAACTTAGACATAGTAATGTTATTTTGTTCCAATGATTTAATTGCAACCTTTATTGTTTCAGTTGTTCCTGCATTTATTTGATTTAAATGAATTTCATTGTTTGATATCTCTGAAATACTTGAACTTAAAATATCATTTTTTATACTGAAATTGTTAGTATTAATTTTAATTTTACCTTTGAAAAATCCTTCATTTTTTACAGACACATCAACATAAAGGTATTGTTCACTTGTTATCTCACTTTGAACAAAATCTGTTTTTTCTCCATTTTCATTAATAAAATAAGCAGAAAAATCCACATTATGATTATTTGTTTCAATTAAATCTATTGCATATGTTACAGCTGTAAATCCTACTAAAACAAAATAATATAATGTCATTGACAATATTATTTGTAGCGCAATTATTGCATTTAATTTTTTTGTTTTTAACATTGTAGAAGTTCCTCCTTTAAATACATATATTCTTATATATTTTTGCATCTTTTTTTTCATTTTTCAATACCTCTATTTTTCACATAAGCCAAATATTACAAAAAAAAATCTATATGCCTTTACGGAAGCTACTTCTCAGTTTTTTTGTCTTCCTTTTATTAAATTCTCATTACATTTTTATTACAAAAAACAAAAAGAAGCGTTATTCCTTACGGAATTCCGCTTCTTGAAGTTTTTTCTATAAAACTTTTTTCTTAATTAAAACTATACCAGATGCAACTATTGCAAGTGCTACTGCTCCAATATACCAATACATTTGATCTCTATTTTCACCTGTAGTAGGCATAATTGTAAATACTGTTTTACCTGCTTCCCATTTTTTTAATGAATTAGTTGTTAAAGTAGATAGAGTATCTATACTTAATGATTTTACTTTTGCATTATTTTTATAGTCTGTATCTAACTCGTCATTAGCTATTAATGCTGTAACAGTATAACTTGTTTTTGTTGACTGTCCACTTTCAAGTGATTCCCAGCCAGTCATTTCAAGATATTGAGTTGTAGTTTTTGTTCCATCTGAATCAGTTTCTTCTGTTATTACTGGTTTAATAGATATTTGATTTGGTCCACTGCTTGTTGTATAAGATGTAGTTTGAGTTGTTGTAGTTGGTACAGAACTGTAATTGAATTTAGAATCCAAATCATCTTCTAGCACTCTAACTGTAACTTTCTTTGCTTTTGCTGTTTCTGATTTACCATATTTGAAGTAGTCTCCAAAATGTGGATCATTTACATCTTCAACAAAATCTTTAGCAGATTGATTTTCAATACTAATTTCATATGTTAATTCTATATTAGATCCATATATTGACTCTGGTTCTATTTCAAGTTTAGCATTTTTGCTTCCTGTAGGATCTACAACAGTATCAAGTGCTGTTACATAAGTGGACTGTTTACTTGCAGGATTTTCCGAAACAAGAGTTGTACCTACTTGATTTGTGAATTTAACATTTGTAATCTTTTTGTTTGTTATTATTGTTGTATCAGGTTGTTTTATTAAACCTAAGTTAAATCCTTTAAATTCATTTTGTTTTACATCTTGTTCAGTAGTTTGTTTTATATCATCTTTGTCATCTTCAATTGAAATACTAATCATAGGAGTATATGAATTTATATTCATTATGTCTTCTTTTACGTTTCCATCCTTATCTGTTACCTTTATCTTTGATACTTCTTTTCCATCTTTATCTTTTACTTTTTCTTCAGTATATATATATCCATCTATTTGATGTCTCAATGCTAAATCATCAACTGCTGTTGAATAATTTCTTGAATCCATTTGTTTATACCAATTTGCAATTTTCATTGCTTCATCAATATTCTTTTCTTCCAAAGCTTTTTTAATGTACTCATTAGTTATAATAGTTGATCTATAGTCTTTAGAAGTTAAATCAATTTCCTGTCCATTTGTATCAATCATTTTTTGGCTACCATCACCATAAGTAAATCTTATATAATAGTATCCTGGAACTAGACCATCAATTGTATATTCTCCTTTGGCATTTGTATATATTTTCTGTTCATCTGTTGTTGTTATTTTATCTAATGTAATCACTCCATTTTCAGACTTTTCAACATAATATAATTTAGCTAAATCTTTTTGGTTAGGATTTAATAAATCAACTTTAACATTTTTTGCTCTATTTGATTCATTATCATCTAGTTTACCAATTTCAGGCTTTGTATTTTGAGTTTCACTATCATCTGTTATAGTGTCTTCAAATACAACACCACTAAGTTTTCTACTATCTCCAAGTGTAAGATTTATATATAATTGTGATGATGATTTGTCAGCATTATTTGATTTATGTGCAAAATATGTTTCATTATTATCGTTCTTTTCTGCATATTTTGTTTTTATACCTTGATACTCTTTTGCACTTGATTTTTCATCCCAAACATTATCTGTTCTTAAATAATCATGATATGCATTTACAGTTGCTGTTGTTGGAACTGTTTCAAGATATTTAATGTTTGATGGATTTTTTTTGTAATGGTCTAACATATCTATTAAAGCTTGTTTTTTAACTTTAAATTGGATTCTTGATGTTATAGATTTTCCTTCTTCATTTTTAGTAGGATCTGGTTTTTCTATACCATCTTTGTAGACACCATTTTCTATACTATATTTTGCAATACCTGGTTTATCATCTGACCAATTTGCAAAATCTGCTCCATATTCATCTCCAGTATCATTTGTTGTGCAAAGTTCATATCTTTTACTATCATATGTATTTATTAATGAATTTAAATATAGTTTTTGTTCATTATAAATGTCATCTACAAATTCAGTTTCATTGTTTGATACTGTTATGCTATATACAACATAAACATCCATTCCATCATTATGCTCTTTTAAATATTTTACATCTGAAGGATATAAGGCTTGTGAAAAATTCATTTTTCCTGTTTGAGTGGCTGCTCTTGGAACATAAGTAGAATATGTTACTGGATTTTCTCCATGTTGATATTTATATGAATATCCATTCATATTAACTTTGATATATTCTAAAGTTTCAAAAACATCAAATGATGGTTCATGTTTTTCTTTTATACCTAAGTTAATATTTTCAATAGTATAAGTATTTTTGTTATAATATCCAGTTAATGGTGTGGTTTTTAGTTCTTTACTTGTTGATTCATTATTTTCTAATAATTGTTTTGGAGTTAGATTTGCTCCACCCTTATATGTTACTGCTCTACCTGGTAATTGTCTATCTGTTCCTGTTAAGTTTTCATCTTTTAATTCTTCAGCTTTCATTATTTCTTCGATTGCTTTAGAATTAATCTTTATATCATTTCCAACAAATGGGTCTGCTACAACATATAATGTATTATCATATACAAATTCAACATAATAATTTGCTAAATCCCAATAATATAAGTTTTTATCTTCTCCATCATATTTATTTTTTGTTGTAAATTCATAGTGTCCATTTTCATCTGTTTTTGTTTCAGCAATGATTTGATCTTTGTCTTTCGAATCTTTTAAATATACAGTCATGTTTTTAAATAATATATCTTTTGAAATCTTATCATTGTCTTGTATCCAATCTTTTTCATCATATATATTATTATATCCATTTAGCTTTCTATCTGGATTATCAATCCAAACATTTCCTTCAAGTTTATCTACTGTTTTTTTGTTAGTAACTGTATAAGTTATATTTGTATCTTTTCCACCTAGTGTTACAGTTCCCAAATCAATCCATTTTTTGTCTTTATCATATTTATCTTGTTTTTCAATATTATATCCATCTGGAGCTTTTATTTCGTAAATATGGTATGTGTCAAATTTTAATTTTTTAATTTCTGCAATTCCTTGTGCATTTGTTGTATAAACACCAACCTTATTATTTACAATATCTTCATATTTACCATTATAATTATATGTTCCATCTGAATTTGGAATAATCCAATTTTCAGCACCTTCTTTTTTAATTATAAATTCAGCTCCTGAAAGAACTATATCTTTAT
>DOYA01000188.1 GCA_003518755.1 Clostridiales bacterium
TTCATATATTCATCAATTTTTCTCACTTTCATAAAATCCTTTCTCGTTGGAAAATAATTAAAATTCAACACAATCAAAATTCTAATTATTTTTCAACATTTCAAATCTTAATTCTCTTTAATACATCCTTTACATAAACTGCTTTTAGTGGATTTTCTTCTTTTATTGTAAGCACATTACCATCCTTATTTATAAATTGTCTATGTGATGTACCATTTTTTTCTTTCATAGAATATCCATAAAATTCTAAAACTTTTTCTAGTTCTAAAAATCTGATTCCGTTTGGTTGCCTCTTCATTTTAAGAATTAATTTTTCAATATTTGACATATTTATATTCCTTTTACATATAAATAATATCCATTTGTTATGGTATCATATTTGATACTATTTGTCAACATCTACATTCCTGTCAATGGAAGAATTTCATATATAGTTGTTTTCCAAGATGATGGTTTGCTTAAATTAAATCCCTTATAATTACTTGTAAGTAAAACTTTATTTTCAAAAATATCATCTCTTTTAACATTTGAGTTAACTTTTGCCTTAATTATAGTTTCATTTTCTGTTTTAAAGCCAACATATACAGTTCCAAAATCAATTTTTATATTTGTTACATATTCATCACTTGACAGTTCTTTTGAAAAATCAATTTCTTCAGCAGTTTTACTTGAAACATCCTCTAAAAGTAATATATATTCATTTTTTAGATTTGTTTTATAATATAAATTATAACTATTATCTTGATTAAATGTTCCTAAATTCATTTTATTTACTTTAATATAATCTGTTGGAATTTCATCCTCCCAAATAAAATTATCAAGTGGAACATTTCCTGTATTTTGAATATTAATTCTATATTCAATTTCTTCTCTAGCTAAGGCTTTTTCAGGTCCAGTTTTAACAATTTCTTCATCAGGTTTTGCAGGTTGATTTTCTAGTGTTAAAGTGATAATTTGATTATTGGTTGTAACTTCTACATTCCTTTCATTCTCATCTAGTAAATACCATTTGCTTGTTTCAACCTCTTTGATTTTGTATTTTCCTTTTTCTAAATCTTTTGAAATTGCAATTCCTTCACTATCAGTTTGAAGAGTATCTACAATTTTTCCATTTTCATTATAGATTTCAAACTTAACTCCTTCTAAAACCGCTCCTTTTTCTAATCCAGTAATATCACTTTTTTCAGATGTTTTTTTAACTATTTTTACTTTTCCTTTGATTTTTTCGTTTTCAAATACTATATCTTTTATTTGATTTTCTTCTAAAACGATTTCTTTGATTTCATTATTTAAATCATATAATTCATTTGTTTCAATTTCTCTAAGCCTTAATTTTCCATAATCTCTTAAAGAATACTCTTTTGTTAATGCCTCTCCATCTTCATTTGTAGTGATTTTTTCTAATACATTATCTTTTGCATCCAATACCTCAAAAACAACATTTTTTAGTTTTACTTCATGATTATCTTTATCTACTTTTATTATTCTAATTTGGCCTTTTTTTAATTCATTTTCTATTGTTTTTTCTGTTGTTTCATTCCATTTAATCTCCAAGTTTGTTTCATCAGCTAAATTATACCATTCATTTGTACTAATTTCTTTCAGTCTATAATTCCCTGTTCTTAAGTCTTTTATTTCTATTTTTCCATTCTTATCTGTAAAATAACTTCCTATTAATTTCGAATCTTCTGAATATAGCTCAAATCCGACATTTTCAATAGCAAAATCATTATTGTCTTTATCCACTTTATTAATTGTTAAATTACCTGTTTTATGTTTGTTTTCTATATCAATAGTGCTAGTTTTGTTATAAACTACATCTACTGAAAATTCAGTATTTTCATCTAAAATATAATTCTCATTAGTTTTTGTTTCTTTTAAATAATATTTTCCTTGATATAAATTTGGTATTTCAATCTTACCATTTTTATTTGTTAAATATGTTCCTAATTTTTCATTTTTTGAATTATAAAGTTCAAATTCTGCATCCTCTATTGCTTCTTTTGTATCACTGTCTACTTTATTTATTAATATTTTCCCAGTGTTTAATTTAAGATTCGTGTTTATTTCTGAGTTTATATTTTGATAAGAATTTGCAGTTAACAAATAATTTTGAGTGCCTGTTATTCTAGTTTTTCCATAATATAATGGATATGATTTTAGTTTTGCTTCTATTTGAATATTAATATTTTTATCTGAATTTAAACTTTGTTTTGGTATTTTTATTTTAAAATTTTCTCCTGAATTAAATGATGTTTTAATGTTTCCTTTTGTATCTGTAATTAGTTCTCCATTTGATAAACCTGAAACTGATTTTATATCATAACTTTGTATAGTAGTTCCTGATGTAACTTTATATACTAAAAAATAGTATTCTCCATCTTCTGTTAATTCTCCTTTTTGAGATATTTTTAGTTCATTTTTAAAACTCCCAGATCCATTTAAACCAATATTAACAAGATTATGCAAAGCATTCAGCATTGCTTGACCTTCTTCATCTCCTTCATCTGCTGTATATAGATTAATATCAGCTTGACCAATCAAGCAATATATTGCAAATTTTGTAACTGCAAAAGCATCAAAATCCGAAGAAAGTCCCATCTCTCCTGCTGATTTATATGGATATCCATTTTTTACTGCTCTCCAAACAGCATTATTATCTATTAATGAATCTACATCAACAGAATAATTTTCAACTGCTCCAACTCCATGCATATCTCTGTTTAAACAATACGCAGGATAAAATTTTCCATCTTGATAATGGCCAACAATACTGCATGTACAGTAAGTATACATTCCTTTTTCTTCTTTATAATATTTTAAGTGATAATCTGCATCTCCTATCTTTTGTATGTATGCTTCTGATATTTCAAAAGCAGCATTTACCATTTGGTGCGCATTAGAAATAAATATTATTGAAAGCAATAATACTACTAATATTTTTGATAAAATTTTTGACATATTTCCTCCTAAATTTAAATTTGTTAATAAGGAGTTTAGAAATAATAATTAAAAAAAAATTTAAATAGATTTAACTTTATATATATTATAATATTTTTTTAATTATGTCAAGTAGCTTGGTTAATTTAATTGATAAAATTTTTACGATAATAGCAAATATTAAAAAACACTATTAAACAATTAATATATAAATATTTTTCGAAAAA
>DOYA01000064.1 GCA_003518755.1 Clostridiales bacterium
TTTAAAAATAAATAAATAAAAATTAAAAATAATAATATAAAAAATAATTAATTAAAAAAAAAATAAAAAAAATATTTATTAAATATTCTTTTCCAAGAAATATAGTTTATCTTAACCTTTATTTAATAATATTTTAATAATAAATTTATTTGATTTTTTGAATAATAATTATATAACTATATGCTAATAATTTTATTTCTATTGTTGATTTTTTTGAAGTAATAAGTTAGGATCTGCGCTACCAGTATTTTGGGCACTTTGTTGGAAGGAAACATGCTTAACTTGGTTCAATAAACTTTTGTTTCTTTGTTGGAAGATAAACACGACAACAACAAGACCAATGATTAATAAAAGTAATATACCTCCAACTATTAAAAATGTTTGAGTAGGAATACCTCCACTTGAACTCTCACTATCACCACCATCAGTTCTGGGTCTTAAGAAATATTTTCCATCATAAGCAACATATTCTAAAATAGTATTTTGTTGGATTTGGGCAACGACTTGTAAGTAAACCCAATTTGCAATATCACCTTTTGCTTTTAAAGTGATTTTTCCATTTGAATCTTCTGGGTTTCTCTTATAAACAACTACAAATGGTGATTCCATGATAGCAATGGTTTGATAACTTTCTTCATAGAAATGAGTTTCATTGTCTACTACTTTAAAGAAGTAGGTTACATTTGCTTCATTTTTGGTAACATTTATTTTATTAAAAGTACATGTAATTGTATGTTCACCTGATTCAGAGTCAGTTCCTTCTTGAATATCTAAACCACCGTCATTATTTAATATTGTGTAATCAGTATAATCTTCTTCTTTTTCTATATTGATATATTTAAATACATAATTATCTAAGAACATGCTATATTCATCTCTACGATCATTTTGGAAAATATTTAAGAAAATGAAATCTCTATTTGTTGGAGGATTAACTGTTAAATATATTTTACCTCTGGCTTTGAATGCTTCTTTAATAATATCAGTATAATTTCTTCTTGAGTATTCATCACTTATTGAAAAATTTAAGTATTCACTATTGAAAGCAATTTCAATTTTCATTATTTTTTTCTTTTTGTCAACTTTTAACCTGTAATAATTAATATAATATCCTCCATGTCTTCCATAATTAAATGTATTTTCTACTGGAATTACTCCATCATTAACTTTATTGAATTGGACTTCAACATTGAATTTTTTATATTTTTGAGATGGAACTAATGAATTTTTTTCTACTGATAAATATAAAGTTGGATTATCAGATTCTTTTAATCCTAAACTTTGAACGAAGTCACCTGATAAGAAAACTAGTGCAGTTTTAGTAGCTGGATCATATGAACCATACATTGATTTCTCTAATGCAGGAGCTAAATCTGGGTATAATTTAGTTTTATAGACACTGCTTTCTTTGGTAAGGGCACCTCTAATAATTAATGGAGCATAATCATATTCTCCTTCAGTATCAATATCAGAATCTTTAAAAGTGAAAGCGATATTTATATCATTGTTAAAAGTACCAATTTTACTATATAAATATACTGGTAAATCAGTTTCTCTGTATCCAATTTCAATAGATCTTCCATATTCGACATTATCAAAGTTAGTTTCAAGACTTCTTAAGAAGTATGAAACATAAAATACAAATCCTGGATCGTTAACTAAAGATTCAGATGATCTTTTTTTTGAGATTACAATTTCATTAACTTTGGCTCCAGATGTTAAAGATAATCTGTCTCCTCTTCCTTTTAAGTTAAATACATTTTCTTCATCATTAGCCCACATGATATCAGCTTCTCCTCCTAAAGTAACAAAGTTTACAATCATGCTAGAAGTTGTGAAGAATTTTAATCTTAGTTGTTCAGTTTGGACTGATAATAGTTGTTCAGTACTTGGATTAGGATAAAATTCGAATTTTTTATCTGTAATTTTATTATACATAGGCATTGATGTCAATAACATTATTTCACCATCTAAATCAGATATGACACTAACAAATAAATAATATTGTTCGTCTTTAGTAGCATCAGGGTCCAAAACTGTGTAGATGAATTCAGTATTATCTTTTGCAGTATTGTATTTAGCGGTTTCTGAAGTTGGTATGCTTTTTCTTAATTCATCTATAGCAAAAGTATCATATAGTTCTCTTTCAACAAAGCTGGCATAAGTATTGGTTATAGCACTATGATTCATAGATTTACCATATATAAGGATGGGCATTTCAAGATCGACATCTTCATCATCATAAGTAACCATAAATAAGCAACGATATAAGTTATCACCTATATAGGTAGGAGTACATAAAGTTTTTTGGTCAGTATTAGCTTCTATGATATCTAATTCTAAATCATCGTTGGGTTGATGAACTTTTAAGGAATATACTTCGGTATCGACTGAATCTAATTTATCTGTCCATACACCGATGACTAAGCTTAAATCTTGGATTGAATTTTCATATGGGGTTTTTATTTTTCTTTTTTTAGCAGCTTCCAAAATGTCGCCTTTATCTAGAGTTAAAATTCCGTCTCTTCCTTTTGGAAGTAATTTAAAATCTGCATTTTTAGTGGTAGGTCTAGAGTCTCCGACGTTTATATATAATCCAGCAACTTCAGATTGCCAGTCAAATTCAACTGTGAAGGAGTCATGAGGGAACCATACTTGATAGAATTCATAAATTCTTTCATTGTCAGCTTTATCAACATTACCAATAATAAATTCGTCGACTTGGATAACAACTTTTGGAATGTCAGTATAGGCATGGTTATTAGGAGTTATTTTTGTTATAATTGAAAATGGATAGAATTTGCTATCATCGACATATTCTCCTATTTGTGATATACGAATAGATAATAAAAGATAGCATCCTTCAATACAGTCTTGAGTTTGCTCTGTTCCAACTGAGAATTTTTTGATATATCCATTATATGGTAATCCATCATCCCAATCTGCTGAGGGCATTCTATAGATTCCTCTCCAGTTGGCATCCTGTTCAGCATCTTTTTTATCTTTTCTGACTACTTTTCCCCATACTTCTCCGAAATCTCTTAAGAAATTGACAGAAACTTCTCCTGCTTCATTTTTTCCTATATCAGTATATAAATAGTAGTAATGATCACCACATGTGAAATCAGTTTTGGCTTGACCTTTTTGAAGATAACTTGGTGTATTTAAAATTTGTCTGACTGTAACTTCAATCATAGGATTAGTTTTGGCAAGTTTTTCAATTGCGCTTTTATAGTCAACTTCAAATATGATATTACATAAAGAATCTTTATTGCAATCTAAATAAAGATCATCGGCATCAATATAAAATGTTTGAGTTCTTGTTACTGGGAACTCTCTGAAAGGAGTAGTCTTAGTATTTATATACATAGATACATGATAAATTGCTTTATCTATAACATTTACATGAAGAGCTAAATCTTTAGTTGGATCAGCTTGGGGATATAAGAATCTGATTTGTTTGAAAGTATCATCGAAGATAACTTGTTGATTGACATTTTCAGCAACGACTACTTCTGAAGAATACAATTTATCTTGAGTTTCATATCCGGAAACATATAACATGCACATTTTATGATTATAGTTAGATAAATCTGGTTCAGTGACTATTATTTTATATTCATAACTTTCACTTTTGTACCCTTTGGAATTTTTGTCAAAGGTTTCTTGGGCATATCCATCGAAGAATGGGATTTCTGTGGTACCACGGAATACTTGGAATTCGCAATTTAGAGCGAAAAAGTTTGCAATGAATGGATTTTCCATTTTATATCTATAATTTGATATAAATACAGTTTTTGCTTTGTCGTTGGTGGTAGGGTCAATTTGAACTAAATAGTTTTCACCTGAAGGAATTTCTTCCTGTAATTGATTTAAGTTATATGAGTGCATACCAAATTGGATAGTGAAGAATGAATTAAGTTCGGCTTTGAATTCAATTTCTAAATCATATAATTGGAGTTGGGCGAAGTTGAAGTGGAAGAAAACTTTATTTGAAAGATAATATTTGAAGTAGTTTAAGTCAATGTCTTCCCCTAATTTTCCTGATTTCAATGAACTTGCACTTTCTTTTACGTTGAAGTTGACATCTCCGCTGAAAACCATAATATCAACAGTTATTCTTTGAATTTGGATTCCTCCTTTTAAATCAACTTTAAAAGTACCAGTTTCTCCTTTTAAAACGAATTTTGAGAATTTTTCATCTTCTACCAAAGATATGGTTTGTCCTTGGGTAAAAATAGAAGTTTCAAATTCGCAATATCCTTTGTCCTCATTATCGCTATCTCTGCAAAATACGACCATGACTGGTTTTTTTGCGTCAAGGGCATCATATGCTCCTGATTTGTCTATAGTAGTATCCCAAACTGACATTCTATTAGTATTTTTTACTTTATCCATTGAAGCAAGTTGGTCTTCACCATATATACACTCTGGATAAGTAGTGCATGTAGTGATATACATTTCTGCAACTCCTTTTCTATTATATAAATTATAGTTATATCTTTTAGCACTGCTGTCAATTTTTGCTCCTTGGAAAACGGCGATTTTTCCCTTTGGTAACATTCTTCTATAAAATTCTCCAATTGTCTGTGGAGGATAAAAATCATAAATATTAACAAGAGAAGTAGGCTCTGTGATAGATATTGAATATGCGACATTTTCAGATTTTATTGCATCTTCATAAGAAAATTCAAAACATACTGATCTCATTTTTCCATTGGTTTGAATAAAGTAAGAGAGTTTTCCATCATGAATTTCTTGTTCAGTTTCTTCCATATACATACCATTTTCATCAGCTAACCAAAATAAGGCATATTTTGAATGAATAGTACCAGTTAAGTAATATTTATTAATACTTTTATATTTTTCACTTGTAAAAGCAGATACTGGGAAACATTCCTCTACAAAAAATCCTTCAGTTTTTTCTAAAGAACCCATGACAGTCGGTCCGTTCGGGTATAAAAAGTTATCTTCTGCGACACTATTTGTTACAACATGTACACTAAGAGTTATATATTCTCCTGCAACTGCATTTTTTAAAGTAAATTTAGCTAATCTTGAAGTAGAACCTTCTTTTTCTTCAACTGGGAAATTCATAATTTTACCATTATCTAAAGGATATTGAGAAGCTTCAACATTATCAACAGATAAAGTAGCAGAAGAACTTCCTTCAAAACCAATATTTAAAAAGCTTCCCTCTTCAACAGTTCCATTTACTTCAAAAATCATTTCTCTATTAGCACTAGTAACTAAATATGCATAGACTTGGTTAATATCAATGACAGCTGATTGATCACCATCGAAACTTAAATCATAAGAACATCCTGTGGCTACACATGCTACTTGGATATATAGTTTATCATCTGAACCAGAAATTTGTTCTTTTTTAACAAATAAAAATCCTGGTTTTCCATCTGTTCTTTTTGAAATAGCTTGTCTATTGCTTTGACAATTTGCATCACGATTTGAAAAGCATAAAACAGGAGTTTGCTCATCCCCCTTAGGAGTAACTGTGACTTTGATATAAAATGGTAATGATTTACTTGAATCAAATTCAACAACAAATGATTTTTTTTGAGGTGCACCACTTTGACTTGATTGAGCATGATTCTCACCATGATTATAAGTAATTGGTGTTGCTGATTGAGAATTAATGTAAGTTATTAAAAAGCATAAAAATAAAATTGTTTTGATACTTGATTTTACCATCTCTTGTTTTAAATATCTTTAAAATAATTAATTTTAATAAATAATAAATAATGACTTAATATAAAATAAATGAATATTTTAATTATTTA
>DOYA01000129.1 GCA_003518755.1 Clostridiales bacterium
CTCTTTGTCCCACTAATATTATATGATATGAGGTAATGTAATATGATAATTTTTTTCTAAAAATTTGATTTTTTAAAATATCTATGTTATAATAATTATGTTAACAAAAAAGGAGGATTATTTATGAGACATCAATCCAATAGAAGTACATCTGATTTGAAATTAAATTGGGCTAGTATTGCTATTCAAATTGATAAATATTATCTTCGATATATCAAAAAATCACAGAATTTAGATATACCCTTAGACTTAATATCATTTGCTTATACTAAGTATATTGATTCTCAAATACATAGTCGACTTAAACAAGCTAATATTATGACTTTAGAACAGTTATTACAACGCTATAAAACAATAAATTCTCAACCAATCAGTGGAATAGGTTCTAAATTTTTAAGGGTTATTACTTCATTTATAATTAGTAACCGTTTATTGTCTGTATTAGAAATATCTGAAAATAAAAATGATAATGCAAGTTCAAATCAATCACATGAAATAATAAAAAATGAAATGGATAGTCTAGAAAAATATATACTCTTTTTTAATCAAGTTATTTGTGAATTAGATAATATTCCAATAAATAATAAAAAGGTTCGGTTCGAATGCTATAAACTCATTATTAGAAAAATGTAATCAAATTATTAATTATCTTGATACTAGGCTTAATCAATTACAACAATGTGATTTGGAAATTTCACAAGTTAGGGATGATACAACTATTGACCAAATATAAAATCTTGTGATATTTATTATGCAGAAAGGTAATTATTTATTTATACACTCTTTATATAGTATTATTCTAAATTGTTAGTTTTAAAATTTAAGACTTACAAAATCTTAACATAACTCCTATATTTTTTCCATTCTTCTATATTAGGTGGAAACAGTATGCTTTTATTTTATTGATTTTTTTATTAAAAGTGGTATAATTATAATATTAAGGAGGTAAACGTTTATGAATTTTTCTTCTAATATGCCTATTGATTCTCAACAATTAAAAGAACAAATTTCAAAATATGAGAATCAAATTGAAGTAATAATGCAATACTATAAGTCTAATACGGAATCTTTAACAATAGGTTTAGATACTAAAATAGAAAATTTAAGCTTTACTGAAGATGCTAGAACTAATCATATAATAATTAATTGCTTAAAATTTGGAGGAGCTATAAAAACTTTAGGTGAATTATTAGACTATTGTCGTTATAAAAAACTTGAAAAAATCAGAGGATTAGGTCCCATACTTATAAATACCATCCAGAACTATCTTGATAAACTATCCTTAGAACCTGCAAGTATTACAGATTTGTATTATAAAATGATTCAAGATGCTAATAAACTATATTCAGATATATGCAAAATTAATTCTATTTATGACTCATTAAGATATTTACCATCTTTAGAAGATATTTCTAATACAGATTTAGTTGAAAAACTTGAGATAAGAAACTTATATGCTTCTGTTGAAAATTTAATAAAAAAGTGTAACGCATTTTTTGATATATATACCTCTCAAGTCTTCTCATTAAAACATGAATTTCAAAGAATAGTAGATATAGCCCAAAGAGGTGAATTTATTGAGTCAAAAATAATTGATGTTTCTCAACCAGATAGTAGTACGGAATTAAAAAAGCAAATTGAGAAATATAGAACCATGGTTAATAAAATTTATGCTAAATATATTACTGATTCACAAGATTCACCAATAAATTTAAATACCGAAATAAGAGGATTAGCATTTACTGATTCAAAAAATCATAATACTAAAATAAAAAATAAGCTATATCAGCATAGAACTGTATTAGATTTATTAGATTTTTATGTATCAAGTAATAATCCATTCAACATATATCGTGGTCGCGGCTTAAGTCAAGAATCTATTGAAATTATAGAAATGTTTATAGATAGTAACCTAGTTCCTTTATTATTTTCTAGAAATATTACAGATACATATTATGATAAAAGCGACGAAGATGATGGATTATTAAAAGATATTCAAACTATCTATTCTATTTATAAAGAATTGTCCAATATAAATTTTCAAGAACGTCTCCCACTAGATGATAATCTTTATCCAGATGATTCTTTCGTTTCCTCTTTAGTAAAATCAACAACTGACGATAGTTTGAGGTTAAAGCTAAATAAAAGAGCATTGTACTATAGTCAAGATGTACGAGGTTTATTATCAGTTTGTCAAAAATATTCGAGTACTTTGAATAAAATACAAGAATGTTTGGATAAAGCAATTCAACCTACAAGTAATAAATCCATATTTAAAAAATTATACTCTATGTATAATTCTAATTCAAGACAACCAGGAGGTACTGCTATTGAATAAAAATTTTAAAAATAAAAAAGAATTACTAAATATATATGAATCATTTATAAAAGGAGATATGGATTTTAATACTCTAGATTCTGAGACAATTCATATATTATCAATATTAATATCAGAAGATTTAAAAATACATAAAAAATATATTGATAAAAAAATTAATGAAAGCATATTAAGGATAGCAGAATTAAAAAAGTTATAAGAATTTTGTTTCTTATAACTTTTTTCTATACATGTTGTACGGCGTATGCACTCTAATTTTTCATTTATTATCCAATCTCCACCCCATAATAACTATCTCTTAAAATTTGTTTCATTTCTTCTACTAAAGGAACTCTTGGATTTGCATTTGTACATTGATCTTCAAATGCTCTATCTGCAAGCATATCAATTTTTGCAATAAATTCATTTTCGTCTAAACCTGCTTCTTTAAATGATTTTGGGATGTTTAATTTTTCGTTTAATTCTTGAATTTTTTCTATTAATGATTCTATTCCTTGTTCAACCGTATCTGCTTTTAAACCAACTTTTTTAGCAAGCTCTGCATATTTTTCATCCGCTATAAAATATTCATATTTTGGGAATGATACAAATTTACTTGGCTTGCTACTATTATATTTTATTACATAAGGTAGTAAAATGGCATTAATTCTTCCATGGGGTAAATGGAACTCTGCACCTATTTTATGAGCAAGCGAATGATTTATTCCTAAAAATGCATTTGTAAAAGCCATTCCAGCTATTGTACTTGCATTATGCATTTTTTCACGAGCTATTTTATTATCTCCATGTTCATATGCTTCAACTAAATATTTTAATACAAGCTCCACTGCTTTTTCAGCTAATCCATCTGTAAAATCTGATGCCATATTTGATACATATGCCTCTATTGCATGTGTTAATACATCCATACCCGTATCTGCTGTAATTGATTTAGGTAAGCTCATAACTAAATCTGGATCTACAATTGCTACATCAGGAGTTAATTCATAATCAGCTAAAGGATATTTTTTATTATTTACTTTATCTGTTAAAACTGCAAAAGATGTAACTTCTGAACCTGTACCAGATGTTGTAGGAATTGCAACCATTTTTGCTTTTACTCCAAGTTTAGGAAATTTATATGTTCTTTTTCTTATATCCATAAACTTTAATTTCAAACCTTCTGGATCTGCATCTGGGTGTTCATAAAATAGCCACATTCCTTTTGCTGCATCTATTGCTGAACCACCACCTAATGCAATTATAACATCAGGTTTAAAATTATTCATTAATTCTAAGCCTTTATTTACAGTTTCAAATGATGGGTCTGATTCAACATCTGAAAATATTTCGCAATGCACATGATGTTCTCTTTTTCTTAAATGATATATTATTTTATCAACATATCCAAATTGAACCATTCCAGGATCTGTAACAATAAATGCTCTTTCTATATCAGGCATTTTTTCTAAATATTTTATTGATCCTGATTCAAAATATATTTTTTCTGGTATTTTAAACCATTGCATATTAACAGTCCTCCTTGCAACTCTTTTAACATTTATAAGATTTACACTTGAAATATTTGCAGTTGTAGAGTTTCCTCCAAATGAACCACAACCAAGTGTTAATGATGGCATATTTGTATTATAAATATCTCCTATACCACCATGAGTTGAAGGTGAATTAACTATTATTCTACCAGCTTTCATTTTTTCTGAAAATTCTAATATTTTGTCTCTATCCTCTGAATGTATTACTGCTGTATGTCCAAGCCCTCCGAATTCAAGTAATCTTTCTGCTTTATCTAATGCTTCTTCATAGGTTTCAGTAATATAATATGTTAATACTGGACTTAATTTTTCTTTAGAAAATGGATATTCTGGGCCAATTCCTTCTTCATATACAACAATTACTTTTGTATCTTCCGGAATTTCAAATCCTGCTTCTTTAGCAATACTATATGGACTTTTTCCAGGGATATATGATTTTAATTTAAATCCCCATTCTTCGCTCCATTCAAACATTGTATTTTTTAATTTTTCTTTTTCTTCAGGACTCACAAAATAACATCCTGCGTCTCTCATTAATTTTTCAAATTCCTGATATATTTCCTTTTCAACTAAAACAGCTTGTTCAGAAGCACATATCATACCATTATCAAATGCTTTTGACATTACAATATCATTTACAGATGTTTTTAGTTTTGCCGTTTTTTCAACAATACATGGAACATTTCCAGGTCCTACTCCTAATGCTGGTTTACCACATGAATAAGCTGATTTTACCATTCCAGTTCCACCTGTTGCTAATATTAAATCAACTCCCGGATGATTCATAAGAATACGAGTAGCCAAAACTGATGGCTCTGGTATCCATAAAATGCAATTTTCTGGAGCTCCTGCTTTTACTGCAGCATCTCTTAAAATCTCTGCAGCTCTTACAGAGCATTTTTGGGCAGATGGGTGGAAGCCAAAAATAATTACATTTCTTGTTTTTGCTGAAATTATTGATTTAAACATTGTAGTTGAGGTTGGGTTAGTTACTGGTGTAACTCCTGCAATTACTCCAACTGGTTCTGCAATTTCAACATAATCATCTTCATCATTTTCATTAATTATTCCAACTGTTTTTTCATATTTTATACTATGATAAATATATTCAGTTGCAAACATATTCTTTGTTATTTTATCTTCATAAATTCCTCGACCAGTTTCTTCAACTGCCATTTTTGCAAGCTCCATATGATGCTCCAAACCTGCCATTGACATTGCTTTTGTAATATTATCTACTGTTTTTTGGTCTAATTTTAAAAACTCTTTAGATGCAATTTTAGCTTTTTCAACTAATTCATCTATCATTTGTTTTACTTTTACTTCATCTTGGTTTTCTGGCATTTGTGTTTCTCCTTTATACTTTTTTCTTTTATTCTGTGCAAATTAATTATATATTATTAATTTTTTTTGTCAATAATTTTTATAATATAAAAGAATTGAAATATATTATTATATTTTTGATTATGAAAAGTGAATATATAAATATTTTTCGAAAAATCTCGGCTCAATACGGTCTCTAGAGAGAGTATTTTTTTATAAACCGAGCCTCTCACTGCTCTTGCTTCGCAAGCCAGCGCTTCCTCAGTTTATTAAAAATAACTCTCTCTGACACGACCTCCAATCGCATTCGATTTATTCTCAAAATTTTTATATATTCACTCTTTTATCTTTTATTATATCTATATCATTAGAATATTATCAATTATTTAATTAAAAATGTAAAAAAGCAATCAGTCAAAATAAATATCATTAATACAAAAGCAATATAATTGGCTTTTTTATTTCCTAATTTCTTAACTATTTTTTCAAATAAAGGCTGTAAAATATATAAAAACACTACTCCACCTAATCCAAATCTAATAGAAGGTGAAAGGGCAATTCTTGCTTGAAAATTGTATTTATAGCTACTATATGTTTGCCATGGCCAGCTTCCCATAGTAAATTCACATATATATGATGTTAATAGCTCAATTGTTGTAGCAATTACCATGCATAGTAAAAATACAACTGGTATCATTAAATATTTTTTCCATCCTTTTTTATTTTTAATTAATGGATATACTGTAAAAATAAATGCTAATGCTCCAAATCCATATACTGGGCAATATGGCCCAAATAATACTCCCCTATTTGTAAAACCCCATCTATATACAACAACTTCTAAAAACACTTCATAACACCAGCCAATTATTGCATACAACATAAAAAATATAAAATACTTGCTTAATTTATCTTTCATATTAATAATTCCCCTCTTAATTTATATTTGCATTATCTCATATACGACAATATACTACAATAGAAAAATAAAAATTTGACAAAAAAGTCAAACAGCATTATGTAAAGAACTTGACATAATAATAATAATAATGTATAATTAGAATTGTATCTAGGGCAATTTGCCCATCACAAAAGAGGTTGGTCGCAGACCTCATTCAAAAGCGACCGCCCCAAAAAGGAGGGGGCAACTATGTATTATAACGACACTGAGTATTACGATCCTGAGTATTACGATCCTGAGTATTACGATCCTGAGTATTACGATCCTGACTGGAATCCCTCGGGAATCAACACCCCGAGTGAATTCGGTTGGGGAGACGAATGGGAAAGCGGCGAAACCTGGTAACTGGTATACCTGACCGCCAAAAGGGGGGATGTGTTTTTTCACATCCCCTCTGTAATTTTATAATAAACTATGTGATATAAAATAAATAGGATAAAAGAAAATACCAATATTTCAGAGGAAGAAATTGATAAACAAATTATTAAATAAAAAAATAATGAGCTAAAATAAATTTAGCTCATTATTTTTTATTAATATACATATCTTTGTGGGTTATATGCTACTCCATTAACTCTTATTTCAAAATGTAAATGTGGACCTGTGGAATTTCCTGTAGACCCTACTGCGGCAACTGTTTGTCCTTGAGAAATTTTTTGTCCAGCTGAAACATATAATTTACTACAATGTCCATAATATGTTTGAACTCCATTTGAGTGAGTTATTACAAGTAAATTACCATATGAACCTTTCCATCCAGCAAATGTAACTGTTCCTGAAGCTGCTGCTTTTATTGGAGTACCTGTTGAAGTTGCAATATCAAGACCAGTATGAGAGCCTGATCTTACTCTACTATTTGCTCCAAATCTTGATGAAATTCTGCCATTAACTGGTTTTATTAGTGAAACTCCAAGTGATATAGTTGATTGTGACATATTTCTTGATGTAGAAAATGAACCAGATCTTGATGAAGTAGTTGCTTTAGTTGATGCAACTTTAACTGATTTTACCTCTACTGCTTTTTCTTTATATAAACTAGCAATTGCCTCTTCTTTACTTACAAAATCTTTTAATTCTGTTTCATATTTTTCTTTAATTGTTAAGTTATCTATATTATCACTATCTTGTTCTTTTAATCTCTCGATTATAGCTTCTGCTGTCGCAAAATCCGGAACATATGCCTTTTCTTCAGAATCTTCTAATACTGCAAAATATTTGTAATATGCTGTTCCATCTCCTGTAACTTTTGCATATATTTCATCATCATTTGTTTCAATATTTCTTTTTAATAAGCACATTTTATATTGTGGCATACTATCTACTTGAACAAATGCTAAATTGGAATTATCTCCATTTCCTTTTTCAATATATTCATCTATTCTTGTTTGCATTTTACTTTTACTTGAACAATATCCTATTAATTCCCCATCTAATGTAACACTATAAATTGGTTTAAAAACGAATGCCATAACGCCTGCTATTATAAATGTTGCAACACTTGCTAAAACAAAAAATTTTGCTGAACTTCTTATCTTAATTAGTACATTTTTCATTCAAATTTCTCCTAATTATTATTCTTCAAATTTCTCTTAAAATGCGAGAATCCGAAAGACTTTTTTCTTTTTGTGACTATTTTATTTTTTTATGCCCGTATGTTGTTATCTTATAATATTATTAAATTTTTTTCAATTTTCACTATCTACTATAATATCAGTTTTTCTTTTTTTATATTTTATTATCTCTTTTTTTCTCGTTTTTTCACTCAATCGTTTTTATATTTGAAAGAAATTCTATTTTTCAAATATCACGGTTAAATATATTAGATTCCATCATTCTTAACTAAATTTATAAAATTTCCAAATTAGCAAATTTAGCCATTAGGCGTTTATGTCCTACTTTATCAAATTCGATGTCTACTTTTAAATCTTCTCCTTCAGGTTCTGTTTTTGTTATAGTTCCTTCTCCAAATTTCTTGTGGAAAATCCTTACTCCTTCTCCATATTGAGATAAGTCTATTTCCTTTTTTCCTTTATTAGATAAACTACTTAAGAAACTTTCTGCAGATCTTCCAAAAGATGCTTGTTTTCCAAAAATATTGCTTGCAACTGCAACACCTTTGTCTATTGTATCTTTTATATTATATGATTTAATTGGTGAAGAACTACTAGAATTTCCATAGCTCCATGAATATTTACTATCTTCCAATAAATTCTTTTTGATTTTTGATGTTCCAAATGCATCATCATATCCTTCTAGTAAATCACTTGGAATTTCTTCTAAAAACCTTGATGGAGAATTACAACTTGTTGAGCCAAACATTGTACGCATTTTAGTACATGTTAAAAATAGATTTTCTTTTGCTCTTGTTACTCCTACATAACACAAACGTCTTTCTTCTTCTATTTCTTTTGGCTCACCAATAGACCTAAATCCAGGGAATATTCCTTCTTCCATTCCAACTAAAAATACTACAGGAAATTCTAGACCTTTTGCACTATGAAGCGTCATTAAAGTAACAGTATTCTCACTATCTTCCATATTATCAATATCAGAAGACAGTGTCATTCCTTCTAAAAAGTTTGTTAAGTTTGCTTCTGCTTCTTCTTTTTCAAACTCTATTGCAACTGTTAAAAATTCTTCTAAATTTTCAATTCTATTTTCAGCTTCTATTGTTTTTTCGTTTTCTAAAGCTGATAAATATCCTGATTTTTTAAGAACATATTTTACAAATTCAGATATTTGCATATTATCTTTTTTAGACCTTGCTTCTTCTATAAAATTAACAAATTCTCTTGAATTTAAAAATACTCTATTTAATCCATATTTATCTGCATCTTTAATTATTTCATACATTGATGTTTCATTTTGAATTGCTAAATCTGCAACTTTATCCATACTTGTTGTACCAATTCCACGTTTTGGTTCATTTATAATTCTTGTTAAACTTAAGTTATCTGAAATGTTTTGTATTAAACGTAAATATGATACAATATCTTTAATTTCTTTTCTCTCATAGAACTTTAATCCACCAACAATTTTGTATGGAATAGCCTCTCTTCTTAAGATATCTTCTATTGCTCTTGATTGAGTATTCATTCTATATAGTATTGCAAAATCAGAATAATTATATTTTTCTTCTCTTTTTAAATGTTCAATTTGTTCTGCAATAAATGATGCCTCATCATATTCATTATCAGCTGAATATACAGTTGGTAAATTTCCTTCTGAATTTTGAGTCCATAATTTTTTTTCATATTTTGTCTCATTATTTTTTATAATAGCATTTGCTGCTTTTAATATATTTCCTGTACAACGATAGTTTTGCTCTAGTTTTATTACTGTAGTTCCTTTAAAGTCTTTTTCAAAATTTAGAATATTTGCAATATCTGCACCTCTAAAACGATATATACTTTGGTCATTATCTCCAACAACTGTTATGTTTTGATTAACTTCTGCAAGTAATTTAACAAGTGTAAATTGAGATTTGTTTGTGTCTTGATATTCATCTACTAAAACATATTTGAATTTTGATGAATAATAATTTAAAATATCAGGATTTTCGTTAAATATTTTTATTGTAAAATTAATTATATCATCAAAATCTATGGCATTATTCTCTTTTAGTCTTTTTTGATATAAACTATATACTTGTCCTATTTTTTCTTTTCTAAAATCCCCATGTGCCTGAGCCAAATATTGATCTGGCTCTAACATTTCATTCTTGGCATTACTTATTTCTGCTTGAACTGCTTTTTCTGAAAATTGTTTATCATCTATTTGTAATTCTTTTAAGCATTTTTTTACCATTGATTTTTGGTCTGATGTATCAAATATTATAAATGATGAATCAAATCCAATTCTATCAATATGTTTTCTTAAGATTTTTACACATATTGAGTGAAAAGTTCCCATCCATAAATCTTTTGCATCTTCACCAATTAAATTTGCAATTCTTTCTTTCATTTCATTTGCTGCTTTATTTGTGAATGTAATTGCTAAAATCTGCCATGGCAAAGCCTTTTTTTCTTGTATAATATAAGCTATTTTATGTGTTAATACTTTTGTTTTTCCTGACCCTGCTCCTGCAATTACCAAAACTGGCCCTTCTGTTTGAACTACTGCTTCATATTGTTTATTGTTTAATCCTTCTAATATATCTTGCATTTTTTGCTCCTTTGCTTTTCTCATTTACTCGGTTATTATACTTAACTTTTTTATAAAAATCAAGCGAACAAAGTTAATTTTTGCAAAAAAATGTTCTTTTATAATTACAATTCATAGTTAAATATTGATTGTAGAGTAGCAACAGCGGCATTGTATATCTTTTTTCGTGCTTTAGTCGAGAAAAAAGCATATACAATGCACAGCCAAGTTGCGGCTTTAATATAGTTGTACATTGTTATTCTTTCATATCTTCGTAGCTAAAACTCCAATTATAAATCCAATCATATTTCCTACTGCGCCAATTCTTCCTCTATATAACTTATTTGATTCAGGTATTAGTTCTCCTGATACTATATAAAGCATTGCACCTGCTGCAAATCCTAAAGATATTGCAATAATAGTTTTGGATATGTTTCCTATAATTGCTCCAACTAATGCTCCAATACCTGTTGTGATTCCTGATAAAATTACATATAATAAAACTTTCCAAATTTTCATTCCTCCATTTTTCATAGGTACTGCCATTGATATTCCCTCTGGTATATCATGCATACAAATTGCAATAGCAAGACCTATTCCAAGTTTCGTAGACACATCAAAACCAGAACCGATTGCTAAGCCTTCAGGAAAATTATGAATTGCAAGTCCAATGCTTATTATAATTCCTGTCTTTAATAAACTATTAGATTTTAATTTTATATTTCTATTAAATTTATTTTTTACTAATAAATCACAAAAAATCATTGTTATAATTCCAAATGATATTCCATTAACCGAAATTAAAATATTGGATAATTGAATAGACTCTGGTATTAAATCAAAACAAATTACTGACATCATTAGTCCTGATGCAAAAGATAGTATAAAACTTAAAAATTTATTTGAAACTTTATTAAATAAACAACCTATAATTCCTCCAAGTGTTGTGCCAAATGTTCCAAAAAATAAGCCTAAAAGGCTGGTCTTAAGAATTTCCATTTTCAAACTATCACCTTTTAGACTTTATTATTTTATTATAAAATTTAGAACTTATAGTTGATGTTTTAATGTTCTACTTTTTAGCGATTAAAAATCGAATATATTTAATATTAAAATTGAGTTCGACCTACTTGCAGTTCTGAAGCCGTTTTAGATTTTTTGATTTTGCTAAAATATTAAATAAACGGCGTGCATGTTAAACCTAAGTGCCAGAAATTGCGGTTCAGAACGTTAACATTTAATTATATTAGAATCCGTGGCTATAAATCTAATCATTTCTCATACATAAAACGGCTGGAGAACGGAAATTTTAATATTAAATATATTCGATTTTTTATCTCGCTAAGAAAAAAAATACTTTAGATTATAATATTTTTCCTAAATTATTAGTAATTTCAGATATATCAGTATAAGGAATTAAATGAATTCTTTTATTTCCTCTAATCATAGTAGAAACCTTTTCTACATAATTTTTATCATAAATAGCAACTATTTTTTTACCTAATTTATCCGCAAATCCTAATTCATAGCCTACTCCTAAAGATGGAACTGATACTTCTGCAAAAATAATATCTGCACTGTATAATTTATTTTCCAAATCAGCATAAATATCTTCATCTTTTTGATATTTTTCATTTTGAATTGTATTTTCATCTGCAACTTGTTTATTTAAGACTTCTCCATATTTTTCAAGCTCTTTAACTAGAATTTTATATGTTTTAATTTTTTGTGTTCCACCATATATTGATCCTGAAATATAAATCTTCATTTTCCTTTTCTTCCTTCTAAAATATTATTATTTTCAAACGAATTTAAGCAAGGATTTCTTTTACAACTTCATTAATACTTCTCCCATCTGCACCAGCTCCAATTTTTGTTTTTGCCTCTTTCATAACAGGTCC
>DOYA01000082.1:0-5688 GCA_003518755.1 Clostridiales bacterium
GAAAAAGTTGATGATAAAAATACTTATATAGTAATAGGTCATAAAATGCAAGGATATGAAAGAGCAGTTTTAGACATTTCAAAAGAGCTTAATAAACATTTTGATGTTACAGCTGTTGTTCCAAAATTTGTTACTGAAGATGTTAGAGAAAATATAGAAAATGCAAATGGATTAAAAGGTATTTATGTATGCCCAGATCCTTCTGAACTTGGAATTTATAAAAGCTTTAACTATGAAATATTTGAAAGAAGGAATTCAGTAGTTGTTGCATTTGATGGTAATTCACCAGTATCAAATTTAATTCAAGAAGCAAAAAACGGAAAAGGTAAAGCTAAAATTTATGTTAATGCTGATGTAGATGTATTAAAAGAAAAAGCTAATTCTTTAGATGGATATGTAAAAGCGTTTAACAAAAATATCAATTTAGCTGATGAAGTTTTAGAAGATAATCCAGAGATAAAAGGATAGAATAGAAAAGGATGAAGATGAGAGAATCTTCGTCTCTTTATTTATGGTATGTAAAAAATAGTATTTAATGGTTTTATATAGTTTAAATTATCTATAGGGCAAGAATGTTGTAAAAATTGAAAATCAAGTAATAAGCTCGTTTTATGTAATAAAGCTTTAAA
The DNA here is from genome assembly GCA_003518755.1 of Clostridiales bacterium. Taxonomy (GTDB): domain Bacteria; phylum Bacillota; class Clostridia; order TANB77; family CAG-508; genus CAG-269. The sequence goes on from DOYA01000082.1 coordinate 630, forward strand.
TATGATTTCTGAAAATATTTAAAATAAATCATAATAGAAGGGAATCTAATTTTATGAAAAAATTAATAGTTTTAGATTTAGATGGAACAACTTTAAGAAATGATAAAACAGTATCAGATAATACAATAAATACTTTATTAGATGTAAGAGATAGAGGAAATACAATACTTTTCGCAACAGCTAGACCACCAAGAGATGCATATAAGTATGTGCCAGAGGCTTTAAAAAATAATCCTATTATTTGCTATAATGGTGCTGCTGTTGTATCATCAAATGATCTAGATGTTATCTATGAAAAACAAATAGCGAAAAATGATGTGCTTAAAATTTTAGATATATGCGAAAACTTTGGATATAATCAATTATCTATTGAAGTTAAAGACACATTATACTCCAATTTTGATACTACTCCTTTTTTTGGAAATGCAAAAAATGAAATAAAAGATTTAAGGCAGATGGAATATAAAAATGCATATAAAGTAATAATATGTTCAGAAAAACTAATTGATGAAAAAATATTAAAATTATTTCCTAAAACAGTAAAAGGCGTAATTACAGACAAGAAAACACTTTGCCAGATTATGAATGCAGAATCATCAAAATGGATTGCCATAAATAGTTTAGTTGATAAGATGGGAATAAAAAAAGAAAATATTATTGCATTCGGAGATGATGTAAATGATTTAGAAATGATAAAAAATGCTGGAACAGGTGTAGCAATGGAAAATGCAGAAGAACAACTGAAAGAAATAGCAGATTATATAACAGATACGAATGAAAATGATGGAGTGGCAAAATTCTTAAAAGACAAAATATTGAAAATTAAATAATATTATTCAGGAAATTTTATGAAATTTTGTTTACAAATAGTCGTAAAATGTAGTATAATACTAAATAATTATATTCGGAAATATAAAATTAAAAGGGGGATTTAAACATGGCAACATTTTTAACAGAAGAATCAAAAACATTTAACGAATACTTACTAATACCAAGACTTACAACAAGAGAATGCACACCAGATAAAATATCATTAAGGACACCACTTGTTAGGCATAAAGTGGGAGAAGAAGCAGATATGTATTTAAATGTACCATTCATGTCAGCTTGTATGCAATCAGTTTCAGGTAAGAAATTAGGAGTAGCCTTAGCTAAAGAAGGTGGTATTGCAATTATTTATATGTCACAATCAATAGAAGATCAAGCTAGAATGGTAAGAAATGTAAAAGAAACAAAATCTGGTTTTGTAAAAAGCAAATGGAATTTAAAACCAGGAGATACATTAGCAGATATTTTAAGAATTAAAGAAGAAACAGATCATTCAACAATTCCTGTCACAGAAGATGGAACACCAAAAGGAAAATTTTTAGGAATAATTACAAGCAAAGATTATAGATTATCAAGAGACAGCCTAGATAAAAAGGTTGAAGATATTATGACTCCTGCAGAAAAAATAATATTTGCAAAACCAGGTCTTACAATATCTGAAGCAAATGATTTAATTTGGGAACATAAAATAAATTGTTTACCAATTATAGATGAAAATGGCAATCTAAATTCATTAGTATTTAGAAAAGATTACGAACAACATAAAGAAAATCCACTATCATTACTAGATGATGAAAAACGCTATATGGTAGGAGCAGGAGTAAATACACGTGATTATGAACAAAGAATTCCTGCATTAGTAGAAGCAGGAGCAGATATTCTTTGTTTAGATTCTTCTGATGGGTATTCTGTATGGCAAAAAGAAGTTATAGAATGGGTTAAAAATAAATATAATGGAAAAGTTAAAATTGGTGCAGGAAACGTTGTTTCTAAAGAGGCTTTTGATTATTTAGCAGATGCTGGAGCTGATTTTATAAAAATAGGAATTGGTGGAGGATCAATTTGTATTACTCGTGAAACAAAAGGAATTGGTAGAGGACAAGCTACAAGCTGTATTGAAGTTGCAAAAGCCAGAGATGAATATGCAAAAAGAACTGGAATTTATATTCCAATTTGTTCGGATGGTGGAATAGTACATGACCACCATGTAACACTAGCATTAGCTATGGGATGCGATTTTGTAATGATGGGAAGATATTTTGCAAGATTTGATGAAAGCCCAACTCAAAAAGTAAAAATTAATAATGAATTTTTTAAAGAATATTGGGGAGAAGGATCAAAAAGAGCAAGAAGCTGGCAAAGATATGATTTAGGTTCTAAAAATGAAAAAATGTCATTTGTTGAAGGTGTAGATTCATATATACCTTATGCAGGTTCATTAAAGGATAATCTAGCAGTTACAATTAAGAAAATAAAATCAACAATGTCAAATTGTGGTTCAGCTTCAATAGAAGAGTTCCATGAAAAAGCAATTTTAACACCTGTATCTAATCTTAGTATACAGGAAGGTTCGGCACATGATTTGACAGTTAGAGATGTGTAATCAAGTAAAAAGAAAGGAAAGTAGAGTAAATGGAAAAATTAGCCATACTTGACTGTGGAGGACAATACACAAAAGTTATAGATAGAAGAGTTAGAGAATTAGGAGTAAAATCTGATATATTTCCTATAAATGTTAAAAGTGAAGATTTAAAAGAATATCAAGCAGTTATTTTATCTGGCGGACCTAATAATATAGGAGAAAGTCAAAGATTAAATTTTGATAAAAAAATTTTTGAAATGGGAGTTCCTGTTCTTGGAATATGCTATGGAATGCAACTAATGTCAGATTATTTTGGTGGAGTTATAGATAGTAATATAAAAAAAGAATATGGGCAATGTGAAGTATGGGTAGATAATACTATGCCTATATTTGATGGTCTAGAACAAACTCAAAATGTTCTAATGAGTCATGGGGATAATGTAAGAAATACTCCTAATGGATTTAGTGTTATTGCAAAGTCAGGAGATGCAATTTCTGGAATTGGTAACAAAGAAAAGAAAATGTATGGATTCCAATTTCATCCAGAAGTTGATTTAACTGAAAATGGAATGAAGATGCTTGAAAACTTTATAAGAAAAGTAGCAAATTATAAAGAAGTATATGCTTTAGAAGATAGAATACAAACATCTATAAAAATGATTCAAGAAAAAGTTGGAAACAATAAAATTATTTGTTTAGTAAGTGGAGGAGTTGATTCAGCTGTTACAGCAGCTCTTTTAGTAAAAGCGCTTCCAGCAGACAACATTTATGCAATTCATATTGATTCTGGTTTTATGAGAAAAAATGAAAGTGATGTTGTATGCGAAAGCCTTCAAAAACTTGGAATGAAAAATTTAATTAGAGAAAATGCAAAAGATGTTTTCTTTAATACAATAGTTGAAACTGAAGAAGGACCTATTGGACCATTAGTTAAAGAAGTTGATCCAGAAAGAAAAAGAAGAATTATAGGAGAAGTATTTATACAAATTGCTAATAAAGTTATAGAAAGATTAGGATTAGATAAAGAAAATACATTTATTGCTCAAGGAACTTTAAGACCAGATTTAATTGAAAGTGGAAATCCAGATATAAGTGGATTTGCACATAAAATAAAAACACATCATAATGATGTTGAAATTGTAAGACAAGCTAGAAAAAAAGGTCTAATTGTTGAAACTAATAGTGATTGGCATAAAGATGAAGTTAGAAGAGTTGCAAGAAAGCTTGGGCTAGATGAAAAAATAGCATCACGTCAACCTTTTCCAGGACCAGGACTAGCTATAAGATTAATATGCCATGATAAATCAAGTGAAGTTCAAATAACAGCTCAAGAGGTTGAAACTTTAAATAGTATTTTAGACAATACAAATCATAAAGGATTTATCTTACCAATTAAATCTGTCGGAGTTCAAGGAGATGCTAGAAGTTATAGAAATCTATGCTTGTTAGAAGGCGATAAATTAGATTTTAATTGGAATGAAATTACATCAAAAGCAAAAGAAATAACAGATAAAATTAATACTATAAATAGAGTTGGATATATTTTAAATAAGAGCAATTTTGATGGACAAATAAATTGCTATGATATGAGAATTGCAGATGAAAATGTGGATTTACTTCGTGAATTAGATAGCATTGTTACAACAAAACTAGAAGATGCAAAAGTAAGCCAAACATTTGCAGTATTAATTCCAATAGGAATTACAAAAAAATATTCAGTTGCAATTAGAACTTTTGTAACAAATGACTTTATGACTGGAAAACCTGGAGAAATTGGAAAAGAAGTTTCTAAAGAAAAAGTTCAAGAGATTGTAAATGAAATAGAAGAAAAATTTGGAGATAAAATTGAATTTGTTATATATGATGTAACAAGTAAACCACCAGCAACAACAGAGTGGCAGTAAGTATATAAAAATAGCATAAATTATAGTTCAGCCATATAAATATATATTTATATGGCTGAACGTTACTAGATAATGGCTATAGCTCATATTATTTATAATAAAGTTGATATATTAATATTTATCAAACAATCTCGGCTGCATTACGCATTAAAGAAATTCTAATTTAATAAAATGAGCCTCTTTCACTCAGACCCTCTGCGCTACGCTTGAGTACCGTGAACATTCCTCATTTTATTAAATAAGAATTTCTAATAATGCTCCAATTACATTCGATTGTTTTCAAAATATTAATATATCAACTTTATCAGTATATTCAAAATTCAGAACCATTATCTAACAATGGTCGAATTATAAATTTTCTTAAAAGTATTGCCTATTTTTATTTTTTGTTGTAAAATATGCTGAGCAATAAAAATATAATATTAAGGGTGGTAAAAATGCAAAAGTTGGAACTTGCTCAAAATAAATTAATACAATATAATCAAGAAGAGGTTTTGAGTGTATTAAATAGCTTAGATGGAAATGAAAAAGAAGAATTAATAGAACAGATTTTAAAAATAGATTTTGAAGAAATAACAAAATTATATGAAAATGTAAAATCGAAAGAACAAAGTCAAAAATGTGAAATTCAACCTATTGATTATATAGATAAAGATAAATTATCTTCAAGTGAAAAAGAAGAATTAGAAAATATTGGATTAAATATTATAAAACAAAATAAATATGCTGTAGTAACTATGGCTGG
>DOYA01000082.1:5817-9570 GCA_003518755.1 Clostridiales bacterium
AAATGGAAAATTTATATTTCAAATTTTAGCAGAAAAATTTTTACAATTCAAAGACCAATATGGTACATATCCATATTGGTATATAATGACAAGTGAACAAAATAATGTTCAAACTGTTGATTTTTTTAAGAGTAATAATTATTTTGGTTTAGATAAAGAAAAAATAAAATTTTTCAAGCAAGATAAATTGCCTGTTTTAACTCCAGAAGGTAAAATGGTAATTGAAGATAATAAAATCAAAACAGCATCAAATGGCAATGGTGCAGTTTATGCTGGATTAATAAAAGAAAAAATGATTGATGATATGAGATTGAAAAACATTGAGTGGTTATATATTTCTGGGGTAGATAATATCATGGTTAAATTTATTGATCCAATATTTTTAGGACTTACAGTAAAAAATAATATGCAAATTGCATCAAAGTCAGTTGCTAAAGCATATCCAGAAGAAAAAGTTGGAGTGTTTTGTAAGAAAAATGGTAAACCTGGTATTGTAGAATATATAGAGCTTACTGAAGAAATGAGAAATGACAAAAATGCAGAAGGAGATCTTATATATGGAGATGCAAATATTGTAAGTCATTTATTAAATATTGATATTATAGAAAAAATTACATCTCAAAAAATGCAATATCATTTGGAAATAAAAAAAGGTTTATATAAATTTGAATCTTTTGTATTTGATGGGTTTAAAGCAATGGATAATATGCTTGTTATGAGGGTTAAAAGAGAAGAAGAATTTGCTCCTATAAAAAATAGTGAAGGAGTTGATAGCCCAGCGACTGCTCTTGAAATATATGAAAATTCTAAAAAATAATTTGTCGAAAAAACACGAACGATTTTTAAATATAAAAACAAAAAAAGTATTGCAATTTTTAAAATTTGTAGTATAATAATATTGATTATTGAGTAAGCCATAAAATGGCCTAAAAAAGCAGACATATGGTGAATGTCTGCTTTTTTCTTATCAATAAAAAATCTTTATGATAAGATCGAGTACCCTTAAAATTTTATAAACTTTATCTATGAAGAAAAATATTATATGTATAAGTTTACTATATTTTGAAGAGTTTTTTCTCTTTTGTTTTGAGTAAGCCATAATATCACCTCCTTTCGAGGTCTATGACCTAAAAAATAGTATAACATATGCATAAAGCAAAGTTTGTCATAATGTGTCGAAAATATAAAAAAATCAAAAATTTCTTGTTATAATTATGAATTTGTGATAGTATACATATGTAAGGAGTGATAAAAATGGATAAAATTAAAATTGAAAATTTATATAATCTAGAAGAAACAATAGCAAAAGATATATTTAAAGGATGTGAATTTCCTTGGGAGGTATTACCTAAAATAAAAGAATACATAATTGAACTTGGAAATTCACTAGATAAAGAAAAATTTGAAGAAATAAAACCTAATGTATGGGTAGCAAAATCTGCAGAAATAGCAGAAACAGCATGTATAAATGCCCCATGTATAATTGATGAAGAGGCAACTATCAGGCATTGTGCATTTATTAGAGGAAATGCTATTATTGGAAAGGACGCAGTGGTTGGAAATTCAACAGAATTAAAAAATGTAATATTATTTAACAAAGTTCAAGTTCCACATTATAATTATGTAGGAGATTCTATTTTAGGCTACAAAGCACATATGGGAGCTGGCGCAATTTCATCAAATCTTAAATCAGATAAAATGTTAGTAATGGTTTCTTTTGATGGTAAAAAAATAGAAACGAATTTAAGAAAATTTGGCGCTATGATTGGAGATAATGTAGATGTAGGTTGTAATTCTGTACTTAATCCTGGTACGATAATAGGAAGAAATACAAGCATTTATCCATTATCATGTGTTCGTGGATATGTAGAAAAGAATTCTATTTACAAAAACAAAAATGAAGTTGTTGAAAAAAGAATATGAAATTAAAAAAATAAGAAAAATCAATTCCGATTTTTCTTATTTTTTTCATATAAGGACGATTATAAAATAGGTGGAAAAGAATTAAATTTTGACAAGGCAAAAACTTGCGAAAAAAGCGGAGTGTACGTGTTGTACATGAGCATTTTTAAGCAAGTTTTTAACACAGTCAAAATTGTAATTATTTTTCACCATTAGTTTCCGGGGATGAAATAATCTACAACCCCATATATCAACGCCCCAATAATAGCGGCCATCCAAGAAATTGAATACCCTGCAACAAAAAATTGAGTAACATATAATGTTATTGCAGCTAAGGCAAATCCAACAAAACCTTTACCAAAAGGACTAGCATTTAAACCAGTAAATTTAATAAGTAAATAATCCATAACAGTTAATATTATAGTTGCAATTGCCAAAGTCCATATATTATTAATTGTAAATCCAGGTGTAAAAAATGCAGTTATAGCAAGAACAACAGCTGCAGCTATAAATCTACCTAAAATTTGCAAAACTGTATTTGAACCTGTTGATTCATTAGTTCTACTTTGAGTTTCTGACATATATTTATCCTCCTTTTATTTAAATTCATGATATTAGGAAAGAAAATTCCATATAATATATTGTTTACAATAAAATAATTTTTATACAAAAAGAATAAAATGATGAAATAAGTAAAAAATATATTATAAATAAAAATTCGAAAAGAAATATATGCTTTAAATTATTAATAGAAAGTGAGAAGTGAGAGGTTAGAAGTGGGATAAAATTTTAAATATATGTATATAATATCAAAAATCCCACCTCTCACCTCCAATATAAATGAATTATTAAATAAAAAGAGGTCAATTTATGTTAATTATTTTTTTTAGGGCTATTGTTTTATATATTCTTGTATTAATTGTTATGAGACTTATGGGAAAGAGGGAAATTGGACAACTTCAACCTTTTGAACTTGCAATTGCAATTATGATAGCAGATTTAGCTTCTATTCCAATGACAGATACAGGTGTTCCAATATCAAATGGAATAGTTCCAATTCTAGGATTACTTTTTATGCATTTATTAATATCAATAATCAATTTAAAAAGTATGAAAGCAAGAGAAATAATTTGTGGAAAACCTCGAATTTTAATATACAGGGGAAAAATTGATGAAAATGCTTTAAAAAAAGAAAGATTTACGTTAAATGAATTACAAGAAAGATTAAGAGATAAAAATATCGTAAATATTTTTGATGTTGAATATGCAATTCTTGAAACTAGTGGACAAATTAGTGTTATAGAAAAGTCAAACAAAAGATATACAATTCCAGAAGATTTTGGAATTACCCCAGAATATGAAGGAATACCATATGATTTAGTGGTGGATGGAAAAGTGATGACTAAAAATCTAAAAAAATTAAAAAAGAATTATAAATGGTTAGAGTCTGAAGTTTTAAAGTTTGGATATAGACCAGATCAAGCACTTTTAGTTACGATAGATGGAAAAGGACAAATTTTCTCCCAAAAAAAGAATACGATTGAAAAATAATTACAATTCTTTTCCAATCTGTTTGATAAAGAAATAGATGAATATGATAAAAAAATAATTACAATTTTGACTGTGATATAGAAATTAAGGAGTATGAAAAAATGTATAAAGAAGTATCTATTATAATAATTATTATTTTGATAATTGTTATTGGCGATTTTGTAACTCAAAAATATACAAAGGAAAATGTAGAATCTTTAACTAATGAATTAAATGAACTAAAACAAAATATTTTTAATAATTCTAGTTATAATGTAAATGAAAAGACAAAAATAATTCAAAGTAAAATAGATAATGTAC
>DOYA01000036.1 GCA_003518755.1 Clostridiales bacterium
TTTTATCTATTAATCTATCAATATAGCTTTCTTTTCTTAATGACATACAATACCTCCTATCAATATTATTTTACCATACATTTTATGCATATTCAATATTTAATATACATTTTTTAAAGATTTTAATATACATTTTTTAATCTCTTTAGTATATATTTTCTAAGTAATTTGATATACATTTTTTAATTTTATTATACAATAATAATGTTAAAAATACATCTGTATAATGTCAATAAGGTTAATGAATTATTATATGCTATTTTAGGTAAACAATAAAAACTTACAATCTGATTAATTTCAAATTGTAGGTTTTATTTTCCATTGTAAGTTTTATACTAATTGCAAATCGGTTTTTTCGAAAATTCTAAAGAATTTTTTGCTCCATTTCATAACATATCTGTAACTCACATTCGTTTGTGCAACTATCATAATCCTAATCCTTTTAACCAATTTTCTACTGTTTCTCTTGAACTTTCTTTTCTTGCTGTTTTACCTTGTATTGCTAAACCATTTGTATTAACATTACTTGATTTCATCTTGCTTTTTATTGAATTAAATGTACCTGCATTTCCTGAACCTTCATGAGTATTAAATGGTATTATTGTCTTTCCTGAAAAATCATATTTTTCTAAAAATGTATTTATAATCATTGGAACATCTCCCCACCAAATAGGATATCCAATAAAAATAGTATCGTAATTATCCATATTTAAGCTATTTGCATTTTTAAATTCTGGTCTTGCATTTGAATTTAGTTCTTGTGTTGCAACTTCTGTGCATTCTTTATAATTTGTAGGATAAGCTTTTACTGGATCTATTTTGAAGGCATCTGCCTTATCTCCTAAATAATCTTTTATAAATCCTGCCATTATTTCAGTATTTCCTACATCTACATTTCCTACATTATAGTTTTCATCAGCTCTTGAAAAATAAGCAATTAATATTTTACCTGTTTTTTCAGTATTCTTATTTGTATTTTCTTCTACCTTATTTTCATTTAGTATAGCTTCTTCATTTTGTTTGTTTTCATTTAATGATGTTTGTTCGTTTTCCTCTGTTTGAATTGTTGTTCCAAGAGCTTTTGAATTATTATTACTACTGTTTTCTTTATTTAAACTATTGTTATTTATTAAATAAACAACTCCAATTATTGCAACCAATGCAACAACTGCTATAATTAACACAATTAATTTCTTATTCATAACAAATTACCTTCTTTCCTATATCCAATTTTCTACTTTGCTTCTAGCAGAATTTACACTTGAACCTGATATTGCTAAACCATTTGTTACTGCTGCTCCAGTACAAATATCCTTTAATTGATTAGGAATACTAGATAAACCTGAACCTTCATGAGTTACAAAAGGTCTAATTGTTTTTCCAGTATAATCTAATCCTTTTAATGCAGTAAATAATTCTTCTGGCATACCTCCCCAATATACTGGAGAGCCTACATATATTACATCATAAGAAGATAAATCTGGCACATTTTCTTTTATTGGTGCATTATGCTCTCTTGTTCTAACCTTTGCTTCTTCAATACATTGCATATAATCTGCAGAATATGGAACTTGTGGTTCAACTTTGAAAATATCAGCTCCAACTATATCTCTGATATACTCTGCAATAATTTCTGTGTTTCCTTTTTCTATATACTTCATTGTTCCACCAAAATAATTTTCATCAGCTCTTGAAAAATATATAATTATACTTTTCTTATCTTTATAATTTTCTTTATTTCCTCCAAATAATCCCATTTTAATTTTCCTCCTTATTTAATTTATTGATATTCTATAATAACATTTAAAAATAAACAACCAACTTTTAACATGATATATGTATTATGCCACACTTTTTGCAAAAATGTGTAATAAAAAATGAGTAAGCCTATGCCTACTCAAATATAAAATTTAATTTGTTAACAATACCAAAATCTTCAGAACAAGTCGGAAGATTTTTCAGTATAATGTTTTTATTTATTTTCTAAATATTTTTTTGCTTCTTCTTCAGATATTTCTTTCATTGTTTCATTACAACATTTAATGCCACAATTATCACAAGTACAATCTATTAATATTTTAACCATTGCACCACATTTTTCACATCTTACAAATTTATCCATAGTTTAGCCTCCCTTCTTATAAAAATTAGATTTATTATTTATTAAATCTTTTAAACAAACTAATTAATTCATTTATTATATCAAGTTCTCCATTTTCTAAATCTCTTGTCACACAATTATATAAATGGTTTTCTAATATGTGATTTGATAAACTTTGTGTGGAACTTTCAACTGCTTTTAATTGTATTAAAACATCATTACAATAAGCATCATTTTCTATCATTTTTTTTATTCCATTTATTTGCCCACTAATTCTGTTTAATCTATTCGTTATTAATTTCTTTTCATCTGTTCCTCTTTTAGTCTTTTTATTACAACAATTATCTTCTTTCATTTCCTACCTCCAAAAACATTATATACCCTTATGGGTATTTTGTAAATAAGGGGGTATATAAAGAAAAGACCAATAATATCAACCTATTATCAGCCTAATTTGTTCTTAATTTGTTAACAACACCAAAATTTTGTTAACAAGCTAGAAAGATTTTGAAATTCTTTTTCTTACCATATTAAAACCTCAATTACTCCAATATCCATTTAATCCCTTTTGCCATTCTTAAGATACCATCTTGAAAATGATTTCCTTGATTTTCTTCATAAGTTGTATTTATATTGTTACTTAAAAAATCATATATTTCTTTTGTTTTATCTTCTACTGTTTTCAATATTTCTATTTTAGAATTTTTTTCTTTGTTTCCTAGTGAAAAATATATTTTATCTATCTTTTTACTTATTTCATTAGTCTTTACATATTCTGCAAAATTCGGATACCACATTGATCCTGATGCAGATACAATTCTTTTAAAAATATCTGTTTTATATCCTGAATATAATGCAAATAATCCACCTAAAGAATAACCTGCTATTCCAAAATAATCTATTTCTTTATGAAGTTCATTTTTTATAAACTCTTGAACTCTAGGAATAATCTCATTTTCTATTAGTTCTAAATATTTATCTGCATATCCGCTTGCAATAACTATCTCCTTTATATAAAGGTGGACATTTCCAAGGAGTCATATCATTGCTCCAACTTAATTTTGAAATAGCAACTAAAATAAAATCATTTGCTTTTAACTTTTGACATTCTTCCCAAACCTTATTACCCTCTCCACTAAAAGTATTAAGTATAATAACAGGAATTTTTTTATTTTCTGTTTCACTATAAAATATTTCTATTTGTTTATTATCAATTTTAAATTCCATAATCTTGTTCCCTTACATTTAATTGCATTTTCCACACCACTTACAACCATTACAGCTATTTCTTCTTTTACAAGTTTTACATCTTTGCTGAATTTTTATATCCGATTCTCTATATATTAAAGGATTCTGTAGTTCTGATTTTAAAGCCATCACTCTTTGATAGGCTTTAGGTATATTATATTTTTTACCATCCTTTATAAAAACATTTCCAGTACCACAAAAGTCAAATTTTATATTATATTTAACACATTCATCATATAATTTTTTTACCCAGTCAAAGTATAATGGTCTATTTCCCTCATAATTTTCGCCATCAACTAATACAATTTCAAATTGACCTGTACTTAGAAATTTATCTAATGTTATTTCAGAAATCATTGGAGCACACATTATTCCTTTATGTTTAAAAGGTAAATCCAATAGAATTGGTAATCTCTCATCTGCTCTTTTTTGATTTTCTGCTGTAAATACCATTATTACATTTTCTAATCCATTTTCCCACCAACTAGGCAAATTATCTAATACTCTTTCAGCTCTTTTGGTTTGTAGCCAAAATGTAACATCAGGGCGAAGTTTAATCATTTCCCATACTTCTTTTCGCCACTCATCTGCTTCGGTCAAAAAGAAATCACTTGTCATACAAACTCTTAAAACTGCTCCACTTGGGATTTTATATTCTCCATTTCGAGTTTTTTTGAGTGGTAAATTAAAATTAGTTTTTACTTTATAAATATTGCTTCCATCTTTATCTCTTTGGCTATCTAAATAAAACATATAGCAATTTTCACAACCCTCGCTATACTTTTTGCAGCCATGCCAAGGATTCCATATATCATTCATTTTATTATCATTTCCTTACTACTTATGAATTTAGATCTTTACTTAATTTATCTGTAAGACCTCTAGGTCCTCTAATTGCTTTTATTCCATATTTATTTAACTTCTCAAAAGTAAATTCATCTTGCTTATACCTTTTTAATAACTTTATTTTCATCACTTTTTTCATTGCGACATTTTTATCTTTATATTCATAAGGTATATCTACTTCTAAGACTTCACATTTATATAGAATTGCCGAAATAGGTGCAGCCACATACAAGTAAACAATATCTCCAGCCCATATATTATTAGATTGTTTCCATATAATTGTGTCTGTTTTATTAAAAGCATTTACTATGTCATAATATTTAGGATTAGCTGGTATTATCCATTCTCCTTTTATATTTGAAATATCATAACTCAAATCTACTAATTCCATTATTTTCTCATCTGATAAAGTATTATCTAAAATAATGCTTACCCAATTCTTTTTACTTGAATGATATGGAGAATATACTCCATTTGATTTTAATACCTTTGTAACATTTTCATCTAATTTCAAATTTAATACTTCAACTTCACCTGTCTTGTTTGGAATAATTTTACTTTTATCAAGATTCATTACTATTCCAAACCATTTTTTACTTCTTACATTTCTAAACACACCATAATCTGGAACAAAATCCCACAAAAATTCTGGACTAACATCATATTTTTCATTTATCAATTTTGCAATTCTATTTGTTTGCTCATAAATAAAGTATTCTTTTTCAAAGCAATTATTAGCAATGTCTTTCAAAATATTTTTATATTCTTCTCTAACTTTGCCCACAAATTCTCCAGTATTTCCTTCAATACGAAAATTTATATATTCTTCATCTAATTCTAATTCTATTACTTTGCCTATAACTTGTCCTTTAACATCTATAACAATGTCTGCTCTAAATGTATTATTCATAAATATTTTAGAAAATTTATATTCATTGTTAGATTTTTTAAAACCATATTTTATTAACTTATTATTGTTCGGAATATACTTCTTAAATACTTCACTTTCAATACTCATTTTACTTATTTTCCTCCAAATTCTTTACTACTCTTTCAAGTGTAGATTCAAAAGTTCTTATTTCTTCTTCACTAAAGTCATTATAATATTGTATTACCATTTCGTCAGTTATATCTTGATATATTTTTTCTAGTGATTTTGATTTTTCAGTCAATTTTATAATTGTACTTCTACCATCTTCTTTGTTTTCAATTTTTTGTATTAAATTTTGTTTTTCCATTCTGTCTAACATACTAGAAAGTGATGTTTTAGCAAGTCCTGTTGTTTTTCCTATTTCCTTTATTGTTTGCTCTCCTTTAGCCCATAATGAAGATAGAATAATTCCTTGTGAACCATTAAACTCTGTAACACTCGCTTCTTTTAATAATTCATTTATTATCAACATCATCAACTAAATACATTGGCTTTGCACTCTCATATGGAATTTGCTTATTCATATTATATTTTTTATTTGTATCAACTATTTTAACAAGTAATCTATTATCATCAATACCACCAAATAAGATATTATTATAATATAATAAAAATTCGCCCATCATTGCTTTACAAGTTATATTATTTAATAAATCTAACTGTTCTAAAATAAAATCTTTATATTCCTTTGATGTTGCCATAATTAAATCTTCCTTTCATATTGTAATTTATTAAACTAATTTTGATAATTCTTCTTTTACTTTTTCTAAATTGCTTGATGTTAATAATGGGATTAAACTATTTATTTCTTCAATACTCTTATCCCACCATTTCAATTTTTCCATAATATCAATTAGTTTATCATCAAATCTTTTTCTAATTGGTTTTGCAGGATTTCCAACAACTATTGTATATGGTTCGACATTACTTCCAACAACACTATTAGCACCAATTATTGCACCATCTCCAATATGAACTCCTGGAAGTATAGTAGCATTTTGTCCTATCCATACATCATTACCAATTATAGTATCTCCCTTTATTGGTAAGTCATTTTGTGTTGGTGGTGTTTGTTCCCATCCTTCTAAAGTATAAAATGGAAATGTTGAAACTGCATTCATTTGGTGATTTGCTCCATTCATAACAAATTCAACTCCAGGAGCTATCTGACAAAACTTTCCTATAATTAACTTATCATTATTCCATTCATAATGATGTGTTACATGACTTTCAAAATCAGAATCAGCAATATACGAAAAATCTCCTACATTAATATTTTTATTCTTTATTGTTGGCTTTATGTATATTTCTTTATCATATCCTGCAATAGGATTTATTGTATTTGGATTAGGTATTTTTCCATCTTTCATATAATCAACCTCACTTAAAAATCACTATTTATCTTTTTTCTTTCAAGTATCTTTTCAATAAAAATGTTAGGAAATATGGGAATGTATAGAATTTACCATTAAATCCAATATTTTTATTACATAACTTGATTCCATATTTTATATCTTTATAATTATCACTATTAATCAAATTATTTAACGATGCTGTTGCTTTATCATTTGCTTTAACTTCAACAGGTATTAATGAATCTTTATCTCTAATAAAGAAATCCATTTCTATTGTTCCCTTTTCATTTTTATAGAAATACAATTTATATCCAGCTTTTACTAACATATCGCCAACAATATTTTCATAAATAGCACCTTTATAAGTGTTGAAATTTTCATTCTTTCTTAAATCGTCTTGAGCTTCTTCATCAAGAGAACCTATTAAAATTCCTGTATCTGAAAAATACAACCTATAATTATCTGGATTATAATTGCCACCTAATGGAAGTTCTGGTAATTCCATGCAATATGATATATTTATAATACCTGCATTGTCTAGCCATTCAACTGTTCCAACATATTCCCTACTTCTAGCACCGTTTTCAACTTTAGAGATTTGGAATTTCTTGTTTTCATTGGCAAGAAATGCTGGAATCTTTCTATATACATTCAATATTTTTCCTTGATCTAATCCATGTGCATATTTTGTAATGTCTTCTTCATAATCTAATAATATTTGCTTTTGCATTCCTAATATTCCACTATAATTTTTTTGAGTAACAAATCTATTTACAATTGCAGGCATTCCACCAACTACCATATATTCTTTAAAATTAGACATCATAACATCATATTGAGTAGTACTTAATGGTTTAGTCTCTAACATACATTTATAAATATCTTCAATTTGTTCCTCTTTATATCCTTTTGCCCATAGAAATTCTTCAAAGTCCATTGAATACATATTATAATCAATTTTATTTCCTACACTATTTGATTCTATTTCTTGATAGTTTATTCCCATCAATGAACCTGAACATATTACATCAAATCTTCCATCTTGATTAAATGATTTTAGAGATGTTGCACAATTAGGACATGCTTGAAGCTCATCAAAGAAAATTAAAGTTTCATTTGGTATAAATTTAAAATCTGGGTTTTTAAAAGATATGTTTTTTAATATAGTATCCACATCAAATCCATCATCAAATATATCTAAATATTGCTTATCAAGTGCAAAGTTTATTTCTACTAAATATTTATAATTATTTTTAGCAAAATTTTTTATACTATCTGTCTTTCCAATCTGTCTTGCACCTTTTACAATCAATGGCATTTTATTCTTATCATTTTTCCAATCTATTAAATATTGATCTATTTTTCTTCTTAAACGACTCATATACATTCACCTCTGTATATATTGTATCACAAAATTCCATAAATATTTCAACAATATATCACATTTTTCGAATTTTAGTATAAATACTATATAGTTTACTCCAAAAAAATTAATAATTTCGAAGTTTTTGGAATGACTTTTTGGGTTATTAAAAAACACTTTTAAATTCTAATTGAACAATATCCTCATACAGTAGAACAAACTGTGAGTTTACTTGTCTGTAATCATGATAATGCCCAAAATACCATTTTTTAAATTCTAATTTTTCAGATATCTCTTGTAAATAATCCGTTAGATAATCTTTTTTATATGTACCTCCACCAAGTAGTGCTTGAATATTTGTTGGACAACAATGAGAAATTACATAGTCAACTTTATAATTCACTCTTTTTAAATTATTTATTCCATTTTGCATTTCTTCTATAACATGTTTCTTAACTTGTGATTTCAATAATCTGTAATAATATTGTGATGAAATATTTCTTTACAAAGTTCTTGCACTCCAAGATTGACTTAAAGCTTCTTTTTCATACCATTCTCTTGCTTCTTTATCTAATACTTGTAAAAGTGTTCTATAATGTGTCCATGAAAGCAATCTATTAGATTTTGAACTCACTGCGTTCAAAATGTTTGGAAATGTTTTGTAAAAATTCAAAAAATAATATAAATTTCTTGAATCAAATCCTTTTCCATACTCTTTTGTTAATTCTTTTGCTAATTTTTTTATTATTTCTGTACCATAATTTGCTCTATCTTGTCCTTTTAATTCTTCTTCTGCAATTCTATATCCAATTA
>DOYA01000126.1 GCA_003518755.1 Clostridiales bacterium
GCGGCTAGCTGAATTTGTGCATTGTGAATGTTTATTACATTTTGATAATTATCTTTTCCTAATAATGTAGAAGTTTCTATTATAGCACCTTTTGTAATATTTAAGTCTTTCTTTAATCCATTATGTACTTTTAAAAACCTATCTTTATACTTGCCTATATCTGTTCCAAGATTTGCATCAGCTTCTCCTTGAAAAGAAACCCACATTTTATTTTTTACAGTATATCCGTTACTCTCTAAATGTTTTATTGCAGCTTTATATTTTTCAACCATAGCTTCATAAATCATTTGTTTGTTTTGTTTTGTTTTCTCTCCATAATCTTCATCGGTTGATGGTAAAAAATTAGCTATTTGTTCTCCTCCATTACCAGCTAGAACACACACTACTTTATGACCTGTTTTTTGATAATAAGTTTTACAAAACTGTGGAACTATGTTTGTACCATATGATTTCTGAATAGAGTAATCATTCCACTCAGCCTCAATAAGTTTCTTTGAGCCCGAATCATACTTTAATAATTCTCCAATCTTTTGTGTATTTTCATTTAATTCAATTAACTTATTATTTTCATAATTATAATCAAATACTGTATTTTTTTCTTGGCTTATTTTTACCCAATTCATTTGTACAGAATTTGCTAAAAATTCTTTATCTATTCCAGTCTTTTTAGAATAATTATTTACACTATTAGAATCCTGATATTTATATCTATAATCACGTTTGATTTCAATGTTGGCTTGATGTCGATTAGCTGTTTTCTCGTCATAATTTAAACCACAATATCCTGTCATATTAGATTGACCCCAAAATAATATAACATCATATGTATCCTTAATATCTTCTGTAGTTGCAATACTAATACAATTAAACACTAATAGGTTTATAATTTGTATTAATAATACAATAATTACCATATTTATAAATTTGTACTTTAAGTTCTTCATATTTACTCCTCCATTATTTTCCTTAAAAGTCCATTCCCTTTAAATTAAAGTGCATTTTACCACTATTTTCATTATACAATTAATTCCATTTTTTGTCAATTTTATGTAACCAAATAAAATATCTTTATGTTCTCTAAAATAGGATATATAAATATTTATCAAAAAATCTCGGCTCAATACACATTCGATTTTTTCAAAATATTTATATATCCTAATTTAAAGAACTAATCTAAATTTAAATCATCATTCATGTAGTTGAAATATTTACATTAATTTTTATTAATTAAATTTGCTATTATTCCTTTTTGAAAATCTTTTAAATAGCATATTTCAAATATAGTAGCAATTATAATAATAATTGCTAAAATTATAATTCTCTTTTTACTTTTTTCATCATTAATAGAATTAGTTTTTATATCTGATACTATTTTTGCAATATGTGGTAAACTTAAATATCCATTAATCGGTACACATAATAATATAGATATACGTCTAACTTGTTTTAGAATCTCCTTACTTGGATAAATTATTCCTATTTTTGAAATATTGAATATTATAAATGTTATTATAAATAAAGATATTATACCTATTACACTAAATATTATTTTTTTTGAATTATCTTCAAAATCTTTTGTGTTGTTCCATATCCATAGAATAAGCACTGCAAATAGTATTAATATAATAAAATATATGGCAATCATGTCTTCTCCTTTTTCTCTAATTAATCTGAATTATAATAAACATATAGCTTAAAAAATGGAAGTTGGAGGTCGGAGGTCGGATTATTTATTCCTACCTCTTACCTCCTACTTCCTACTTAAAAAAATTGTATTTTATGTAGTTATATGTTCATAATTTTTAAAAATATATCAAAAGCTTGTTTTATTTCAATTCTTTCCTACTATTTTGAATTGTTTTTAATGTATCTTCAAGAGATATATGCATAGCATTTAAAGCATCAGAAATGCTTTTTTCTAAACTTTGCATTGCATTTGCTAGAATTTGTTCTGTATTTTCTAATAAGTTATCAGCATATTCTTTTGTTCCATTTGTAATTTCTCTAGACATTTCATTTGCAGTTTCAATAATTTCATTCTTTTGGTCATATGCTTTTCTAGTAATTTCATGTTCATCAATCATAGAGATAATTCTACTTTCAGCTTCTTTAACAACACCATCAGCCTCTTTTTGAGCTTCTTGCAAAATACGAGCTCTTTCTTCTTTAATCCATTTAGCTTGTTTTAATTCGTCTGGTAGTTTTAGTCTAATTTCTTGAATAAGCTCAATTATTTCTTCTTTACTAACAATTACTTTATTAGTAAATGGCACTCCTTTACTTTTTTCTAAAATATCTTCTAAGTTCTCAAGATATGTAAATATCTCCATTTTAATACATTCCTTTCTTTTTTAGTAAAGTATCAACTGCGATGCGGACTTAACTAATCTCAAGTTGTTAAGTTTATGAAAAGCACATATACTATTCCATATTTTCTTTTATCTGTAATTTGAAATCTATTTTCTTTTTCAATTTGATTAATTATTCTTTTTTCGTCATCTGTCTCTAAAATAATTATTGTCTTTGGAGTAATTAACTCTAATTTTATGAGTTCATTTATTGATTGAATTATAAAATCTGTTTTATATGGAGGATCTAAATATACTATGTCAAAACTTTTGCCTTCTAATTTCTTAAGTGCTTTTAAATAATCCAAGTTAGTTATTTCCACCTTTTCAGATAAATGTGTTTTTTCTATATTTTGCTTGATAATTTGAGTTGCCTCTTTAGAGTTATCATTTAAATAAACTTTTTTTGCACCTCTACTTGCAAACTCTAATCCAATTGCACCACTACCAGAAAATAAGTCTAGAACAACACTTTCTTCAATTTCATTTTGAATAATATTAAAAATTGATTCTTTAACTCTATCTAAAGTTGGTCTTGTGTTATCCCCACTTAATGTATATAGCTTTGTTCCCCTTGCGGTACCACTTATAATTCTCATAAAAATTGCTCCGTTTGTTTAAAAAGAAAAATGTTTATAAATTTTCATATTACTATTTTATATGTTTTTTTACTAAAGTCAATAATATTAACAGAAATGTAATAAAATATTAATATTTGTGTAATATTACAATTATGTTACAATGTTTGTAATATTATTTTGGTCTAATCATGTATTAGCATACCATTATCTTGTTGTATCCCTAAATTTTCAAATTTTTTTATTAGCTCGTCATATATATTTTGAATTATTGAACTTACATCAGATGTCAATTCTCTATTTGATAATACTCTTTTTATATTTTGATAATCTTTAAATACATCCTTTACAGCTTTTTTTTCTACATCCTCTCCAATCCTTACCATCTCCTCTAAAACACCTAAGCTATCTAAAGTTCCTTCTAATAATTCAATTAGTTCCTCATTGTTCATTTTAGCATAATCTAATATCTTTGGTTTATTAGATTCATCATTATTTGTATCAATTCTTCTTTCACGTGTTCTTTCACCTATTAAATCACTTTCCCAACTCATATCTTGTTCTCCTTTTATTTCTTTGCTTTCTCAAATCTTTTTACTATACTATCTTTTCCAAGTACTTGCATAATTTCATACATATCTGGAGTATTTGTTCTTCCAGTTAATGCAACTCTTAAAACTGTACTTACATCACCAACATGTGCTTTATACATATCTGGATTTGCTTTAAATTCTTTTACTTCTTTTGCATATCCAAGTTCCCCTGAAAGTTCTTTTATTTTGTCGAACCATGTTTGTTTATCATCATTTTCGTTATAATATTTTTCGATATATAAATCTAATATTTTGTTTATTTCTTGCTTTTCATTTATAGTTTGATATGGGTATTCTTGTTCTGAATTTAAGAATTTATCATCATACATATAAATAATATTTTCTTTAACATCACTCCATTTTGCAATGTCTTTACGAGGTTTTACATTTCCTCTTTCTATTCCTAATACTTTTAAAGAGTATTCTTTATTTGATAGCATTTCTACAAGTTCACTATCATATTTTTCTGCCCATTTCATGCTTTCATCATATACTTCTTGAGCTGTATATCTTGAAATAACAATTTTGGAAACATCATTTAATTTTACCATATCAAATAATGCACCACTTACGCTCATTTTATTTAATTGGAAGTCAAAATCATCAATTGAAGCTTCTTTATTTTGTCTTCTCCAATTTTCAAAACTTGAATTTGCAATATTCATTAAGTATTCTTTAACAGCAAGTGATGGTATTCCTTGTTCTTGATAATAACTTGCTGCAGCTTCTGGGTCTTTTCTTTTGCTTATTTTACGTTTATTTCCATTATCATTTTTGAGTAATGTTGGTGTATGTGCATAACGAGGAGCTTTAAATCCTATTTCTTGGAATAGTTGTAAATGAAGTGGAACAGATGATAACCATTCATCACCACGTGTTACAACAGTTGTCCCCATTAAATGGTCATCAACAATATGTGCAAAATGATATGTAGGAAGTCCATCAGATTTGATTATTACAATATCTTGATCATTTTCTGGAAATTCAACGTTTCCTTTTATAATATCTTTATGCTTTATTTTCTTATCTTCTCTACCATTTGATTTAAATCTTACAATATATGGAACTCCTGCTTTTATTTTTTCTGCCATTTCTTCTAATGATAGATTTCTATATTTTGCCCATACTCCATAATAACCTGTTCTTACTTTTGCAGCTTCTTGTTTAGCTCTTATCTCTTCTAATTCCTCAGGTGTTGCAAAACAAGGATATGCTTTGCCTTGCTCTATCATATATTTAGCGTAAGCTTGATAAATATCCTTTCTTAAAGATTGTCTATATGGACCATATTCTCCTTTAGATTCAGTTTCATTTATCATTCCTTCATCTGCTTCAATATCGAAATCTTTTAAAGATTGAATTATTTGTGTAATTCCACCTTCAATTTCTCTTTTTTGGTCTGTATCTTCTATTCTTACATAGAAAACCCCCCCAGTTTGTGAAGCAACTTTTCTATTAACCATTGCTTGAAATATAGTTCCTATATGTACATTTCCTGTTGGGCTTGGAGCAACTCTTATTACCACCGCTCCTTCAGGTAAATTTCTTCTTGGATATTTTTCTTCATAATATGATATTTCCTTTGCATCTGGAAATATTAAATCTGCTAATTCTTTGTAATTCATTTTACAACCTCTCCTATTCACTTAAATATTTATATACACTTTGTTTATATTTTTCAATTACTTGGTTTCTTAATTCTTCTTCAAGAAAAACTAAATCCATAAATGTTGCATTAGCTTCGATTTCTAGTAGTAATAATCTATCATCTTCTAATCTTAAAAAATCAATTCTTTGAAATCCTACTTTAATATTAGTTTCATTAACAAATTTATATACTAAATCTTTTTCTTCTTTTGTCAATTCAATTATTGTAGGTTCTGGATAATCTGGATATTTTGATGGATTAAACTCAAAAGTGTATAATAATTCATCTTCCACAAAATAGCATTGTACCTCACTTTTAAATTTTATTTTTGGCTGAATCATTAAACCTGCTTTAAACTCTTTTTCCAATTCTTCTTTATTTACACTTTTTTGACCAAATGCACTTCCAAAAGAATTTAATGGTTTTAAAATATACTCTTCATAACTTTTTAATTCTTTTGCTTGTTTTAAATTATCGAAACTAGGAATTACTGGTAAGCCTTTTGTATAATAATCTATCAAATACTTTTTTCCATTACAACCCACTTCATAAAAATTAACTTTTTTTATTGGTTTATTTTTTAACCTTTGTTTTAAACGATTATTGTATTTTTCATATTGTGGAATATCTTGTTCCTTTACTGCCCAAGTATCTCGTTTTAATACAACATCAAATGTATTATCTAAACTTTCATCATAATCAAGCCATTTAATAACCACATTATTACCATCTTTTCTAAAACTATCAGCTAATATTTCATCTTCTTTAGCATAAATATCATTTGGATTTGATAAGATTAAAATATTATATTTTTGCATATTTTAGTCTCTCCTTAAATAATAGTTTATTCTTTTCACATATTTAAACTTATACTTCCATTACTATTGGTAATATCATCGGATTTCTCTTAGTTTTTGCAAAAATATAGTCTTTTAGATTTTCTCTTAATGCATTTTTTATTGTAGTCCAGTCTTTTGTTTCTCTCATTTCGAATTTGTATACTTCATGTCTTGCTACATTTTTTATTTCTTCCATAACATTTTCAGATTCTTTAACATAAACAAATCCTCTTGAAATAATGTCTGGACCAGCAATTATTTCTCCTGTTGCTCCATTCATTGTAAGTACAACAATAATCAATCCATCTTGAGATAAGTGCTGGCGGTCTCTTAATACGACATTTCCAACATCTCCAACACCTAAACCATCTACTAAAATTACACCTGCTTGAACTTGTCCTGTAAACTCTGCTCCAAACTTGTCCATTTCTAATACTTTACCATTTTCAAGTTTAAATATATTGTCTTTTGGAATTCCCATGGATTTAGCTGTTTCACTATGTGCTATTAAATGCCTATATTCACCATGAACTGGAATAAAGAATTTTGGTTTAGTTAAGGCTATTACCAATTTTTGTTCTTCTTGACAAGCATGTCCGGATACATGGACATCTTCTAACGCAGAATATACTACCTCAGCTCCTATTTGCATAAGTGAATCTACAACTTTTGATACACTTTTTTCATTACCAGGAATTGGATTTGCAGAAATAATTACTAAATCATTTGGTGTTATTTTAACTTTTCTATGTGTTCCAGATGCCATTCTTGTTAATGCTGACATTGTTTCTCCTTGGCTTCCTGTTGTAATAATTAAAAGTTTATCATCAGTATAATTATTTATCATATCAATTTCTATAAATATATTGTCTGGGCAATCTATGTATCCTAATTCTCTAGCTGTTGTAATCATATTTACCATACTTCTACCACATACTGCAATTTTTCTTCCATATTTTACAGCACAATTTACAATCTGTTGAACTCTATGTACATTTGATGCAAATGTAGCAACAACTATTCTTTTAGAAGAATTATTAAATAATTTATCAAACACTTCTCCTACTGTACTTTCAGACATTGTAAAGCCTTTTCTTTCAGCATTAGTAGAGTCTGACATAAGTGCTAATACCCCTTCATTTCCAAGTTCAGCTAAACGGCTAAAATCCATTAATTTTCCATCCATTGGAGTAAAATCAACTTTAAAGTCTCCTGTATGAATTATAGTGCCAACTGGAGTTTTAATTGCTAGCATAACAGAATCTGGTATACTATGTGAACTTTGAATAAATTCTACTTTAAAATATTTTCCTAATTTTATTGTTTCGCCTGGATTAACTTCATTTAATTTTGTAGATTCTAGTAAATTATGTTCATCTAATTTATTTTTTATTAAACCGAGTGTTAGTTTAGTTCCATATATTGGTGTATTTACCTGTTTTAGAAAATATGGTACACTACCTATATGATCTTCATGACCATGTGTTATAACCATTCCTTTTAATTTTTCTTGATTTCTTACAATATATGCTATATCTGGTATAACAATATCAACTCCAAGCATGTCATCATCTGGAAATGATAAACCACAATCCACAACTATCATTTCATCTTCATATGCAAAAACTGTAATATTTTTTCCTACCTCATGTAAACCACCAAGTGGTATGATTTTTAATTTTGATTTTTTAAATATACTATTTTGATTCTCTTTTCTTGTAACTTTTGGACTATTATTATCATTTTGTATTAATAATGAATTTGTTTGAACATTGCTAATAAAAGCATTTGAAGGTGTTTTATCTATTTTATTTTCTTGATTATTTTGAGTTCTATATTCAGGTTTAATTTCATTGTTATTCTCTTTTATTTTTTTACTAACTCTATGAGCTCTTTCTTTTTTTACATCTTCATTTTTAATATCATTTTCTCTTGTTTGCTTTTTTCTAGGAGTATAAGGTCTTCTAGTTCTCCTTGCACTCGTTACTTTCTTTTCTTCTGTATTGTTTTCTTTGCTCTCTAACATTGTATTTTTTCTCTCCTTAAATCTTATTTAAAATTTTAAACACATAACAAATGACCTTAAAACCATAGATTACAGCATATCACTATGGTTAAAAACTATTAATTTTTTTATCTCATTTCTACTTTTATTTTTACAATTCTTTGGTATTTATAAGTAAAACCTCACGAATGTAATCTTGTTTAAAATCTCATTCAATATGTTAATGATTATACCATTAATTCTGGCATTAGTCAAATATAATTCGAATTTAGGTGAACATTTAGGAAAATTTATGTTACCATTCACAGCTATATTAAGGTCGCAACTTTGCTGTGCATTGTAACAAATTCACTCATACAAAAAAACTTTGTAGTTAGTTAATTACAAAGTCTTTTTATTTATAAATATTTAATTTTGGCTTCCTGTTTTTGGAAGGTGTCCCCTAAATGTTTTCTTTTATGTATTCAACAACATCACCAACTGTAACAACTTTCTCTGCTTCGCCATCTGGTATTTCTATGTTGAATTCTTCTTCTATTCCCATTATTAATTCTACTAAGTCTAAAGAATCAGCTCCTAAATCATCAATAAAATGTGATTCAGTTGTAACATTATCCTCTGATACTTGTAGTAAGTCTACTATTATTTTTTTTACCTTTTCAAATATTTCTTCTGAACTCATAACTTTAAGTTCACCTCCTCTCAAGTTTACAAATGATTATTCATTTTCAAAATTTATTATTATCATTTATGTCAGTTATATTATATGTTTTTTTATTTGTCAATAGTTATTATAATTATTTTTAAAATTATTTTTCAGTAAACTCTGACATAAGATTTTCTACAGTTTTATTATTTACAAAAGCCTCAGCTTGTTTTATTGTAAATTCAAATAGTTTTTCATCACTACTTCCATGAGCTTTAACAACTGGTTTTTTTACTCCTAAGAATAAAGCTCCTCCATAAGATTTATAATCCATAGTTTTTGTAAATTTTTTCATTGCTGGAAGTGATGGAATTGCACATATTTTTGCAAATAAATTTCCAGTTAAGCTTTCTTTTAATGATTTTTTAACAAATTTTCCTAAACCTTCAACTGCTTTTAAAAATACATTTCCAGTAAAACCATCTGTAACTATTGCATCAATCTTTCCTGAAAAAGCATCTCTACCTTCTACATTTCCAATGAAATTAATATTTAGCTCTTCTGATTTTTCTTTTAATAAATTATAGCTCTCTCTTGTTAACTCATTTCCTTTTGTTTCTTCTGTACCAATATTTAAAAGTCCTATTCTTGGATGTTCTATACCAAAAGTATTTCTTATATAAATGCTTGCCATTTGAGCAAACTGTAATAGATTTAATGGTTTGCAATTTGTATTTGCTCCAGAATCTATTAATACTAACCTGCTTTTATATGATGGAAGTATTCCAGCCATAGCAGGTCTATCGATTCCTCTTATTCTCCCAACTAATAATGTTGCACCTGCAAGTAATGCACCAGAATTTCCAGCAGAAATAAATACATCTCCTTCTCCATTTTTTAACATATTAAATCCTACAACCATTGATGAATCTTTTTTGTGTTTTATACTTTCAGTTGGTTTGTCTTCCATTTCAATTGTTTCTGTAGCATTTTTGATAAAAAGTCTTGGAGATATTTCTTTTAAAGATTTTCCAAATAATACTTTTACTCTATCTTCTATTACTTCTTGTTTTCCTATTAATATAACTTCTGCTTTAATTTGATTGATAGCATTTACTGCCCCTTTAATATTAGCATCTGGTGCATTATCTCCACCCATAGCATCTAAAAGAATTTTCATTTTCTAGTTCCTTCCATATACTGTTTTTTTTTATTGTAATATTATTTTTTTAAAAAAGCAATAATTTTTAGTAATTTAATTAATATTTAAAATTTCATTTCAATGCATTTTTAGAAATCGAATATATTTAATTTATTATTATATTATTGAAAAATATTGATTATCTGCTTCAATATTTATCTTTGTCTTAATCCTTTAGTTCTTTTATATTCTTCCTCATATTTTTTTGCTGTTTCTTTTTTGTCTTTTGGCACATGTTTATATACTAAAAAATCTCTATCTACATAGTATAGAATTAAAGGTTTAATTCTATGCTCATCTTTTTTTAATTTTTCTAAAAATCTATTTTTCTCTATAAAAAAATTATTTCTTAATACTATTTTCTGATATCTGTTAAAAAAGACTTTTACTAGAATTAGTTTATTTAGTTCTATTTTAAAACTTGAATGCTTTCTTAAATATGGGCAAACAAATACTTTACATGTTAAATTAGGATTTTGACAATGACTTGTTGGATGAAGATGTTCGCACTGATGTACCCCAACAATTTGTGAACCTAAATTTTTATACCAAAAAGCATAACAACATCCATTCACTCTTGGATTTTTCATTGTTGATCTTTCAGATATACAAATATTATTTTCGAATTTACAAGGATTCTCATTATTCCATAACTGATCTAATTGTTTACAAAGAGTATCATAAATATATTCATATCTCTCATCTCTATTTTCAATAAAAATAGCTTTAATACATGAAATAATTTCTTCATTTTCATTATTAACAATTCCTATTAATTTGTACCCATTATATTCAATTCCACAATATTTAATTCTATCACTTTTCTTTTTTAGCCTTTTTAATACTTTAATATTGTATTTTAAATCATTTGTAAATTTTATCATAAATAGTTTAATACTTAGATTTTTTTCTATTTCTTCTTTTATTTCAGTTTTTAATGAACTATATTCTTTAAAATTTATTAATACCTGACTTTCATTAATACTTATCATAATTTCCTCATTTTTTATTTATTATTCAATAAAATATTTAATTTCTGAATTATATATCAAAAAAGGTAAAGGTTGAAAATCAGTTCTCGCCTCTTTTTCTTACCTTATTTATAATTTCTTCTGCAATGTTTCTTCCATCTATAGCTGCCCAAGCAACAGTTTTCATTCCACCTCTTACATCTCCTCCTGCATATATTTTTGAATTTGATGTTTGATAATTTTCATTAATTTTTATATTGTTTTTGCTATCTAACTCTAGTCCCAAATTTTCAACAAAATTATCTGTTTTTGAACCAAGAGCCATTACAACATAATCTGCATCTATTATGTAATTGCTTCCTTCAATATTTACTGGAGAAAGTCTTGTATCTCCTTCTTTTTTTATAAGTTCTGTTTTTATAAGTTCAACACTTTCAACTTTTTCTTTTCCATTTATTTTTACTATATTATTCTGAAATAGTATTTCTATTCCTTCTTTTTCTGCATCTAAAACTTCTTTTTCTTCTGCTGGCATTTGTTCTTTAGCTCTTCTATACACAATTTTAACACTTTTTGCACCCAATCTTTTTACAGTTCTTGCTGTATCCATTGCAACATTTCCGCCACCATTTACTATTACTGTTTTTCCTTCATAACTTGGATGGTTTTTATTTTCTAATAGCTCATTTCCGCCATATACACCTTTTAATTCTTCCCCTTCTATTCCCATTTTAGTTGATACATTTGCTCCAAAAGCTAAAACAACATAGTCATAATTTTCAGTTAAATAATCTAATTTTAAATTTTCTCCTAATTTTTGATTATATTTAACTTCTATTCCTAAATCTAAAATATTCTGAATTGTATTTTTAACAATATCTTTTGAAAGTCTAAAATCAGGTATTCCATACATTAAAAGTCCACCTAAAAAATCATATCTTTCATAAATTGTAACTTGAACACCTTGTTTTGCTAAAAATGCTCCACAAGTAAGACCTGCAGGTCCTCCTCCAACAATAGCTACTTTTGTTATCTGTTTTAACAAATCATTTGTTTTTGAAATTTTCAAATTATTTTTTATTGCATAATCTCCTATAAATGATTCTAATTCTCCTATACTTACAGACTCACCTTTAATTCCTCTAACACATGAACCTTCACATTGTTTTTTATGTGGACATATTCTTCCACAAATTGAAGATAATACAGTTGTATTTGATAATATTTCAAATGCTTTTTCATATTTGTCTTCTTTAATTTGTTTTATAAATTCTGGTATGTCATTATTTAAAGGACATCCTTTTAAACTACATGGCTTAATTTTACAGTTTAAACAATATTCTGATTTTTGCTTTATATTTTGATTCATTTATTACCTCCGATTACAATCTGAAATATGAGGTTGGAGGTCAGAGGTCAGATTCTCAACTTCATATTTCTCACCTCCTACTTCCTACTTCTTATCTCCTACCTCTTACTTCTGAATTCTTAACTCAATTCAATTTCTTTACTCACAATCTGTTTCAAATCATTAATAAAATCCATCTTCTTTGTTTCATCTCTAAGTAAAGCTGCAGGGTGCCAAGTAGGCATATAAAAAATTCCTTTTTTTTCAATCCATTTGCCTCTTGAAACTGTTATTTTATATTCTTTTCCTAGTATATTTTGTAAAGCAATTCTTCCAAGTAGTACTATTATTTTAGGTTTTATTATCATTACCTGATTTCTTAAATAATTAATACAAGCATTTATCTCATCATCTTGTGGATCTCTGTTATTTGGTGGTCTACATTTTACAATATTTGCAATATATACTTCTTCTCTATTAATTCCAATTATATCAAATGCATTATCCATTAGCTTTCCAGCTTTACCAACAAAAGGAATTCCTTGAGCATCTTCATCTGCTCCAGGTCCTTCTCCTATAAACATTATTTTTGAATTAATATTTCCTGTACCAAATACAATGTTTGTCCTATTATTACATAATTTACATCCTTTGCAATTTTGTATTGCATTTTGCAAGTCTTCTATTTTTTCATACATTTTTATCACCCTTGTTATAAAGTCTGTCCAAAAAAATAAAAATATATAAAAGCCCTGCAAACGTGATTAATATATATTTTTATTAATAAGGCTTGGTGTCGAAATCTTTTATGTACCTTAAATTTTTCTCACGAAAAATTTAGCTACGATGTCGATTTCTCCAGTCGCCCTTCGCTTACGCTCCGGTTTGCTGTCCATTGTTAAGGCTCTGCCTGTTACAATGGCAGTATGCGTTCGAGCTGGTCGCCTTACGCGCCTTATTCTAAAAATATATATTAATCACTGCGCGGGCTTCTACTGTATTTTTATAGTCTTGAAATAAATAATCCTATAACTATTATTCCAATTATTACTCTATAAATTGCAAAAACTTTGAAGTTTCCTTTTTTTAAATAATCCATTAAAAACTTTATAATTAATACACCTACTATAAAACTTGAAATTACTCCAACTAAAAATGGTATACCAAAAGTAAAGTATTTTAAATCAAATATTACTGCAGCAGCTGTAATTGGAGCTCCAAGCATAAATGAATATTTTGCAGCAGATTCTCTGTCTATTCCTAGTTTTCTTGCAACTGTCATTGTAATTCCAGAACGTGATACTCCTGGAAATGCAGCAGCAATAGCTTGTGAAATTCCAACTAACATTGATTGTTTAAAATCTATATGGTAATAACTAGTATCTGATTTAGATTTTTTATCTACAATATATAGCAATATACCCATAACGATTAATGCAATTGCAATCAAAAGCATTTCTATATTAAGATTATCTCCTATAATCTTTTCTGCAATCTTGTCTAAAATTAAACTTAATATTCCTGCTGGAATTGTTGCAAAAACAATATACCAAAAGATTCTTCCGGTCTTTTGTATGCTTTTTCTTTATAACTTGGTTATATCCTCCAATAATTAGTTTTACCCAATCTTTATAAAAGAATATAAGTATTGCTAAAAGAGTACCTAAATGAAGTGCTACATCAAAAGATTC
>DOYA01000115.1 GCA_003518755.1 Clostridiales bacterium
GCATTTGCACCAATTTTTTCTGCCCTTTCTATCATTTCATTAATTGCATCTGCTCTAGTATTAATTAATTCATGTTCATATTCTTCAGCTCGTCCACCAAGAATATTTGTAATTCCGGCCGTAAAATCTTTAATAAAATTAACGCCATTTATTACTTCACCGAATACAATTCCTCTGTATTCTTTAATGTTTTTACCTGAAATTGTTGAAGTTGTTGAAATTAACATATTTTCACCTCCAATTTTTTTACTAATTATATTATAGTATTTTTTAATAATAATAGCAATGATTTATATGTTTTTTTCATTGGGGACTGTCCCCAATGAAAAATTTTGTATCCGGGACAGTCCCCAACGAAAAAAAATGCATAAAATATAAACCTCCTAATATAATTAATAATAAAATTATATTAGGAGGTTTTTTATGGAAATAGAATTAAGCAAAGAAAATATTTGTATCAATAAACTTGTGGCAGAGAAAAAAGAGATAATATATGTAGAAGAAGACATGATAGTACCAGATACAAAGCCAGATATATTAAATACAATAAATGTTAAAGGTAATTTATGTGTTTCTAAAAAAGAAGTGATGCAAGACAAAATAAAAATAGAAGGAAATGTTAATACATATGTAATGTATCTTCCAGATAGTAATGAAGATAATTTAAGAGCACTGAATTGTACAATGGATTTTTCGCAATACATTGCTGTACCAGGAGCAAAAGAAGGAATGAATTTAGTTACTAAATGTGAAATTAAAGATATGGAATGTAAGGTTATTAATGGTAGAAAAATTAATCTAAAGGCAACTATAGAAATATGTATATATTTATATTCAAATGAAGATATTGAAATAGTAAATAGTGTGCAAGATATTCAGGATATACAAATTTTAAATCAAGATTTTCAAGTAAATTCTTTAATAGGAAATGGAAAAACTACAGTCTATGCAAAAGAAAATGTAAATATTGATGTACAAGATGAACTAGCAGAAATATTGAATGTGAATTTTAATTTAATAAATCAGGATTTAAAATTAAGCTATAATAAGGTTTTAACCAAAGCAGAAGCTAATATAAAAATTATATATTTAACAGAAGATAATAGAGTAAAAACAGCAAATGCCTTAATTCCAGTTGTAGGTTTTATAGACATTCAAAATATAACAGATGAAAATATTTGTGAAATTAATTATGAAACAAAAAACATGTTAGTTAAACCAAATCCTGCAGAGGACCATTCAATTTATGTGGAGCTTGAAATAGAGCCAAGTTGTATGGCATATGAAAAAAAGAATATTTCTCTAATAAAGGATTTATATACTCCAAGTGCAAATTTAGAATATACTGAGAAAAATATTATGATATCAAATGATAGATCTGAATATTCAAATGAATTTGTAATAAATGAAATAGTTAATAATTTAGATATTGAAGAAAATATGCTAATTGATATTCAAACCGATGTAAGCATTTCAAATATATCAATAACTGATACTAAAATAACATATACAGGCAATATAGGTTTAAATTTTATCTATAATTCAGGAAATGTAATAAATTCAAGGAATATAAAGGTTCCATTTGAGGTTCTAGTTGAAAATAGGCAAAATAGTTCAAATATAAATGTTGACTATGATATTATAATAAAAGAAATAAAATATGATTTTAAATCAGATGGAAATATGCAGATTGATGCTATTTTAGAAATTGTTACTAAAATAAGTAATAATGTAAATATTAATATAATTGATAATATTCAAATAAAAGATAGAAATGAGGAAAATGATGATTATGATAGTTTGATTTTATATATAGTAAAACCAGGAGACACATTATGGAGAATTGCTAAGAATTTTAATAGTACAATAGATGATATAGCAAGAATGAATGGAATAGAAGACACAAATAAAATTGATGTAGGACAAAAAATTTATATTCCAAAATTCAATTATATAAAAAAGGAAAATATTCAAAATGCAACAGAACCAGCCTTTGTGTAAAATATATTCAAGAAAAAGAATAAAGATTTTTAAACCAAGAAAATTTAGATTAGATTATAAACATGAAGATAAATCAAAATTTTTTTATTTTTTAATAATTATAATGATTGCATTAATGATATGTTTAGTGATTTACAATAGTATTGATCCAATATTTGAAAATTTAGCTTTAACAGAAGCAAAAGCAATTGCTACAAAAATAACAAATGAAGAATCTACAAGAGCAATTGTTGGATATACTTATGAAGACTTATTCACAATAGAAAAAGATTCAGAAGGCAATATACAAATGATAAATGCCAATATTTTAAAAATGAATTTACTAACATCTGATATAGCATCATTTATACAACAATCATTAGATAAGACTGATTCATCAAAAATAAAATTATCAATTGGAAGTTTAACAGGAATAAAAATATTATCAGGGATAGGACCAAATATGAGTTTAAAAATAAGTTCTGCAGGAGATGTTGAAACAGATTTAAGAAGTGAATTTATATCTCAAGGCATAAATCAAACATTACATAGAATTTATCTTCAAATAAACAGTAGAGTAACAATATTAACACCAATAAAAACTCTGCAAGAAGAAATCTCAAATCAGGTGCTTCTTGCAGAACATGTGATAATTGGGCAAATACCATCGACTTACTATAATTTCGACAACATAGAGCCAGGACAGAGTATGGAGACAATAAAGTAAGGTTGTTAAATTGGGACCAGGTGAAAAAATTGAAAAAAGGGGACGGAGTCGAAAAAAGGGGACGGAGTTAATTTTTCACTTTTGTGAAAAATTAACTCCGTCCCCTTTTTTCAGTCCCTTTTTTTCAATTTAACACATGCTCTCTAGTGCTAATTCAATCATATTGTTCAATCCTTTTTCTCTTTCTTCAGCAGTTGCAAATGAGTTTTTATACATTGAATCTACAACAGTCATAAGGCAGGCAGCATTTTTATTTAAAGCTTTTGCAGTATAAAGAAGAGCAAAGGCTTCCATTTCAGTTCCTAGAGGATTAAAATCTCTAGGTATTCTTTCATTATAACTTTTTTGGTCTAATTGATAAGCATCAAATATTTCTGTACAAACTGTATGACCAATTGACAATGAAATGTTTTTTTCTTTTGCTGTTTTAATTATTTTATTATTTAATTCTTCACTTGGTTTTATATAATGGTCATTTTTACTTGCAAAAGTATATGCAAAATTTCCTTCTGTATAGACTTCTGTAGTTAAAATTATATCAAATAGATTCAAATCTGGGCTATTTGCTCCACAAGAACCTATTCTTATAATATTATCTACATCATAGTATTTATATAGTTCGTAACAATATATTCCCATACTTGGCATCCCCATACCAGATGCCATAACAGTAATTTCTTTTCCTTTATATGTTCCAGTAAATGCTAAAATTCCTCTAACATCGCTAACTAATTTTGCATTCTCTAAATATTTTTCTGCAATAAATTTGGCTCTATTAGGGTCTCCTGGCATTATAACATTTTTAGCAATTTCACCTATATTTGCATTATTATGTGGTGTTTCCATATTCAAAACCTCCTTGTTTTTCCACATTATATATAATAGATTTATTATTGTCAATTATCATTTGAGGACAGTTCTTTTTGTATAATCATATAAAAAAATAACTAATCCGCGTCAGCATATCGTTTTTTAAAATCCGTATGGTGGGTATCCCTAAAGGGGGTACCATAGGATTTAAAAAATGATATGCGGTTAAACAGGATTAGTTATTTACATTGTAAAAAAGGACTGTCCTTAAATGATAATTTTTTCAAAAATTACCCGGGGCCAATTTACCAATGTGCAAGAAAATACCCGGTCCCAAATTACCAAATTAAAAAAAATAAAAAACCCCTTGTTTTTTTTTATAAAATATAATACAATTACCAAGTAAAATACAAAAATAAAAGAGGAGAAAAACGATGGAAGAATTAGATTTAAAAGAACTATTTGATTTATTTATGAGTAAAATATTCCAAATATTAATCATTGTTATTGTTTTTATAGGAATAGGAGTTGTATATACTCTTGGTTTTGTTGATCCAAAATATAGTGCAAAAACAACGCTAGTACTTGCAAGTGCAGGAGGTAGTGAAACTTCAAATGCTATAACAACAACAGATGTTAATTTAAATTCAAAATTAGTTTCAACATATAGTGAAATTGTAAGAAGTGATGCTGTAGTAGGTACAGTTATAAAAAATTTAGAATTAAGTATAAAAGATAATGACCTAAAAAAACAGGTGTCTGTAAGTGCTGTTGAAGATGCTGATATTATTAGGATTACAGTTACAAATGAAGATGCTGATGAAGCTGCAAAAATTGCTAATGAAATTGCAAAAGTGTTTAGTGACAAAATTAAAGAATTATATAAGATTAATAATATCAATGTATTAGATCAAGCAATACCAAATTATACACCATCTAATATTAATCATACAAAAGATGTTATTATATTTGCATTTATTGGTGTAGTAATATCAGTTGCTTATGTGTTAATTGCTAATATGTTAGATACTACAATCAAGTCAACTGAAGACATTGAAAAAGGTTTTGGAATTCCTGTTTTAGTTTCGATTCCGTTAATAGATAATATTACAAATGTAAAAGGAGGCAAAAGAAAATGAAAAAAGAAGTTATAGCACATAAAGATCCTAAATCACCAATTTCAGAAGTTTTTAGGACATTAAGAACGAATATACAATTTATGAGTAATAGTAAAAGAATGAAAACTCTTCTTGTTACATCAACTTTTCCAGGAGAAGGAAAAAGTTGGGTAACTTCAAATTTGGCAGTTACATTTGCTCAAGCAGGAAAAAGAGTAATTTTAATAGATGCAGACATGAGAAAAGGTAGGCAATATGCTATATTTGGAGTTTCTCCTAGACCAGGACTATCAAATTTATTAGCTGAATATGATATAGATAATAATAATCCTGAACAAATATTAGATTATGTACAGGAAACAGAAGTTGAAAATTTATTTGTAATATCAGCTGGTAATGTTCCACCTAATCCATCTGAATTATTAGTTTCACAAGAAATGTCTAGAGTGTTAGAAGAACTTAGAAAAATGTGTGATATAATAATCATTGATGGTACACCTTGTGAATTAGTTACAGACTCAGTTATTCTATCTAGAATGGTTGAAACTACAATAGTAGTTACAGCACACAAAATGACAAAAAAAGACGCCTTACAAAGAGTAGTAAAAAACATAAAAAACGTAGGTGGAAATTTAGCTGGTGTAGTTATAAATAAAGTTCCTGTATCTGCAAAAAAATATGGTGAAAAATATTATTACTATGGACATGATAAAGGAGAGCAACATAAAAAACACAATTCTAAGATAAAAGAAGAGTTTACTCAAAAAAATGATATTACACCCCAAAAACAATTAAAGACAGAAGTTAATAATTCAAAAGATAAAGACTTGGAGATTCCAAAAGCAATGAGAGAAAAAGAACAGAGCTCTCTTGATACACCCATGACTTCAAGTGCTAAAACTAACGATATATTAAACCAAATTAATCAGTATCTGGAAAAAGAGAAAAACACATAGAGATAGAAGGTGAGAGATATGATAGATTTTCATACACATATTTTACCAAATGTAGATGATGGATCTAAAAGTGTTGAAGAAACATTTGATTTGATCAAAGAAGCAGAATCTGTAGGATTTGATTCTATTATATCTACATCTCATTATATAGAAAACTATTATGAATCACCAGTAGAAGAAAGACAAGAATGGATTAATGCATTATCGATGGCTTTGAAAAAGGAAAACATTAATGTTAATTTATATTTAGGAAATGAAGTCTATTTTTCAGAAAATATAATAAAGCTTTTAAATGAAAATAAAATTGCTAAAATTAATAATTCTAAATATATGCTATTTGAGTTTGCGATGAATGTTAAACCAATTAATGTTTATGATGTAATATATGAATTATTGCAAAACAAAATAACACCTATACTAGCTCATCCTGAAAGATATAGATTTGTACATCAAGATCCAAGTATTATTTATGACTTGATAGATAATGGAGTACTTATGCAAGCAAACTATTCAAGTATAATTGGATGGTATGGGCAAAAAGCAGAGATTTTAGTTAAAAAATTTCTAGAAAGCGATATGATAAGTTTTTTAGGAAGTGATGTACATAGACCAAATACAATTTATCCTAAAATTCCAGAAATTTTAGAAAGAATTGAAGAAATAATAGGAAAAGACAGGTTATTTGAACTTACAACACTTAATCCTACAAAAGTATTACAAAATGAAGAAATTGAATTACTTGAACCAAAAGAGTTTAAGTATAGTTTTAAAGAAAAATTGATAATGAATTCAAAAAAATAAAAATATAATTAGAGGTGAGAGGTGCGATATGTGAGATGAGATTTAATTAGATAGTAATATGATAGAATAAACTCAAATATAAACTTAGGAGGATTATAAAATGTCAATTTTATTAACAGGTGGTGCTGGGTACATCGGAAGTCATACAGCAGTAGAATTATTAAACAAAGGAAAAGATTTAGTTATAATAGATGATTTTTCAAATAGTAATGAAAAAGCATTAGATTCAATTAGAAAAATCACAGGAAAAGATTTTAAATTTTATAAATTTGATTACAAAGATAGAGAAAAATTAGAAAAGGTTTTTGAAGAAAACAAAATTGAGGCAGTAATAAATTTTGCTGGTTTTAAAGCTGTTGGTGAATCTGTAGCTAAGCCATTGGAGTATTATATTAACAATGTTTCAGGTGCTTTAGTTTTGTTAGATACAATGAGAAAATATAATTGTAAAAAATTTATATTTAGTTCATCTGCAACTGTTTATGGAGAACCTGAGAAAATTCCATTAACAGAAGAGTGCAGAGTTGGAGGAACAACAAACCCTTATGGAACAACAAAATTATACATTGAGCAAATATTAAAAGATTTATATAAATCAGATAATTCTTGGGATATTTGTATTTTAAGATATTTTAACCCAGTTGGTAGTCATGAAAGTGGATTAATTGGGGAAGAGCCACAAGGAATACCAAATAATTTGATGCCTTATATAGTAAGAGTTGCGTCAGGACAGCTTGAACAATTATCTGTATTTGGAAATGATTATGACACACATGATGGAACTGGTGTTAGAGATTATATTCATGTTGTAGATTTAGCAAAAGGTCATGTTAAAGCATTAGATAAGATAAATAAAGAAGGACAAGGATTATTTATTTATAATTTAGGAACTGGAACAGGATATAGTGTTTTAGATATGGTAAAAGCTTTTGAAAAATCTACAGGCAAGAAAGTAAATTATAGAATTACAGGTAGAAGACCAGGAGATATAGCAGTATGTTATGCAGATCCTAAGAAAGCAAAAGAAGAACTTGGATGGATTGCTGAAAAAAATTTAGAAGATATGTGTAAAGATTCATGGAATTATATAGAGAAAAAATAAATGAAGAGAAAGGATTATAAGATGCAGAACGATAATGAAGACAGGATTATAGTTGAAAATGTATATAAAACTTTTAATATATATTTTGATAAAGCAAATTCTCTTAAAGAAAAAATGCTGTTTTGGAAGAGAAATAGAAAAGAAACAAGGGAAATTTTAAAAGGAATAAACCTTACTGTAAAAAATGGAGAAGCTGTTGCTTTAATTGGAGTTAATGGAAGTGGAAAATCTACTTTATTAAAATTAATGACAAAAATTATTTATCCAAATAAAGGTAAAATTACAACAAATGGAAAATTAACTTCATTATTAGAGCTAGGAGCCGGATTTCATCCGGATTTTTCAGGAAGAGAAAATATATATTTTAATGCTTCTATTTTTGGCCTAACAAGAAAGGAAATAGATGCAAGAATAGACAAAATAATTGAATTTTCTGAACTTGGAAATTATATTGATAATCCAGTTAGAACATATTCATCTGGTATGTATATGAGACTGGCTTTTGCTGTAGCAATAAACGTTGATGCAGATATTCTATTGATTGATGAAATATTAGCTGTAGGAGATCAACATTTTCAAGATAAATGTATTGCAAAAATGAAAGAATTGAAGAGTGAAGGTAAAACAATGGTTTTTGTAACTCACAGTATGAGTACAGTAAATCAATTTTGTAACCGTGCAGTTTGGCTAAGTAATGGTGAAATCAAAATGGATGGAGAACCTTCTAAGGTAACAGAACAATATTTAAAGGAGACAGCATAATGAGTATAATAAAAGATTTATATAATTATAGAGAATTATTAAAAACTAATATAACAAAAGATATAGGAGGAAAGTATAAGCATTCTTTTTTAGGTATTTTATGGTCATTTATTAATCCACTATTACAAATTACAGTTTATGCATTTGTATTTCAAGTTATTTTAAAAAGTAATATAGAAAACTATGCAGTATATTTATGTTGTGGATTAATACCTTGGCAGTACTTTTCAAATGTCGTATTAAGGGGAGCAGCCTCTATAGTTGATAATGGGAATATTATAAAAAAGGTTTATTTTCCAAGAGAAATATTACCAATTTCTCTTGTAAGTAGCGAAGGAGTAAATTTTCTTATTTCTACAATAATAATTTTAGGATTTGTTGTATTTGGCGGAATTGGATTATCAAAATATATATTGTTATATTTTCTAATACTTCCTATACAATATATTGTATCAATAGGAGTAGCATTTGTAACTTCCAGCATAACTGTATACTTTAGAGATTTGCAACATATTTTAGGAATAATAATACAACTAATGTTCTACGGAACACCTATTGTATATTCAATTGATTCGGTACCTAGCAATTTTAAGTGGTTAGTTAGATTGAATCCAATGTCATATTTAATAGAAGGATATAGAGCAATTTTTTACAATAAAACATTACCTAATTTTAGTGATTTAGGAAAATCTTTTATTATAGGAATTGTTTTGTGTGTGATAGGGTATATACTATTTAAAAAGTTAGAAAAAAGGTTTGCCGAAGAATTATAAAAATAGAGGTAAGAGATTATGATGGATAAGGATGAAATTATAATACAAACTTTAGAAAATGAAAATCAACTGTTGAAGCAAAATATAAAAAAAGAAATGAATAAAAATGAAGCTTTAATAACAGAAATTGATGGATTAAAAAATGAAAACGAAAAGCTAAAAGAAATTACAAATAAAGAGAGGGAAGAAAAACAGATGTTGGAAAACAGATTAAATAGAATTACAAATTCCAGAAGTTATAAAATATACAAAATTCTTTTTAGAAGATAGTATTTGAGAGGACAATGATATGGTAAAAAAGAAAATTGCAATTATAATTGACTCAAAAGGATGGGCATTTGATAATATTGCAAATAAAATCAAGCAAAACATTAATGAATATGATATAGATATTATTACCGGAGAATACTTTGAAGGAAATATGATAAAACTATTTCTATGTTGTAAAAACTATGATTTAATTCATTTTATGTGGAGAGGCTATCTATCTTTGATGAACAAAGATAGATTGAATGAATATGTTAATTCATTAGGAATGACATTTGAAGAGTTTGAAAAAGAATTTGTTTTTTCAAAGATAATTACCTTTTCTGTATGTGATGAACTATATCTTGATGGAGAAGATAAATGGAGAACAAATGAAATTATGAAATATGCAAAAGGATATTTTGTTTCTTCAAAAAGATTATGGGATATATATAATATGTTTAACAAAAAGCCATATACAATAATACATGATGGAGTTGATTTAAAAATGTTTAAGCCTAAGAATTTAGAAAGACTTAAAGATTTAAATAGAAATATTGTAATTGGCTGGGTTGGAAATAGCAAATTTGTTGACTCTGATGGAGATAATGATATGAAAGGAGTAGAAGGAATTATTAAGCCTGCTATTGAAGAACTTCAAAAACAGAATTATAATGTTTCTTTAAAGTTAGCAGATAGAGCTATAAAAAAAATAGATATAAAAGATATGCCAGATTTTTATAATTCAATTGATATTTTTGTATGTGCATCTAAAAATGAAGGTACGCCGTTAACAGTTTTAGAAGCTATGGCAACAGGGATACCTGTTGTTTCAACAAATGTAGGAGTAGTTCAAGAAATATTAGGTGAATATGGAAAAAAATATATATTAAAAGATAGAACCGTAGATTGTCTAGTTGAAAAATTAAAAGTATTATTAAATAATCAAGCGGATTTTTTTACACTATCACAAGAAAACCTAAATCAAATTAAACAATGGGATTGGAGTGTAATATCAAAGCAGTATCAAAGTTTTTTTGAAAAGTTTTTGTGTAATTAGTAATAAGGTAAGGAAAACATATGAATGATGATAAATTCTTTTTTAACTTTAATAATCAGCCAGGATTAGAGTTAAAGAAAAATGAAAAAGATATAAATATTAATCCAAAAGTATCAATTGTAACATCATATTATAATTCAAAAAAATTTATGTGGCAAACAATAAATTGTGTATTAAATCAAACATTTCCATTTTGGGAGTGGATAGTAGTGGATGATGGAAGTACAAATAAAGAAGATATAGATTTTTTAGAAGAAATAAAAAAAATTGATGATAGAATAATAGTATTAAGAAAAGATAATGAAGGTTTAGCAAAAGGCAGAGATTATGCAATAAAATATTCCTCAACAAGCTATATTTTACCATTAGATGCTGATGATTTAATTGAACCAACTTTTATAGAAACATTATATTGGGCACTTGAAACAAATCCAAATGCATCTTGGGCGTTTACAAATTCTTTGGGATTTGGAAAATATGTATATTTTGCGGATGAAGTGTTTGACAGTGATATTATGAAAACAAGAAATCAAATTACAGCAACAGCTCTAATTAAAAAAGAAAAAATTTTAGAGCTTAATGGATATAGTGTTGCTAAAAGATATGTAAATGAAGATTGGCACTTATGGTTAAGAATGCTTTCAAAAGGATATTTTCCTGTTCAGTTGAATTATTATGGTTTTTGGTATAGAAGAAGGGAAAATAGTTTATTATCAGAAGTTAATGATGAAAAAAAGGAAGATAATAAACTTAGATTAAGGGATATAAAAAATGAAGCAGATAAAATAAAAAAAAGAGTAGTTTCAGTTATATATATAAATGAGACCAATCAAGACATTAATAAAGAAGAATTAGAATATAATACTTTTGACTATAGTGGTTTGAAGTTTAAAAATAAAAAAGAGGCAGTATTGTATATTATCCCTGAAATTGGATTTAATAGAAAATTACAAAAAGAAATAAAAAAGAAATATAAGAAAAATGATATATATATTGTATCAATTGAAAATTCTGAAAAATCTCAATATGCAAATAGACAAAACTTTGAAAGATATGCGACTATCTATAATCTAACGACATTTTTGAAAAGAAAAAATTTCAAAGCGTTTATTGAATATATTATAGATACTAGAGAAGTGAAAAATATTTATATTTCAAGTCAGTGTAAAGAAAAGGAAATAATAACGAAGAATTTAAAAGAATTCGAATTTTTTAATTATTCAAATAGTAGTTTTTTATATTATTTTAATATTATTAAATATAAAGTTAGTAAATTTATTGTTATTAGAGCTATTAAAAAGATATTTAGAATACTGTTAAAAAATGAAAGGATGAAGTATTAAATGAAGATATGGTTTTTAACTGGAGAGTTTGCTCCAGAATTTGGAGGAGGAATTGGAACATATGTAGAAAACTGTGCTAAAATGTTTGCTAAAGCAGGTGATGACGTTACAGTAGTTGTTAGAAGTACAAAAGAGAATAAAACAGAAAAGAGTAAAGATGGTTATAG
Organism: Clostridiales bacterium; assembly: GCA_003518755.1. Classification (GTDB taxonomy): domain Bacteria; phylum Bacillota; class Clostridia; order TANB77; family CAG-508; genus CAG-269. The sequence continues at coordinate 11,846 of DOYA01000115.1, forward strand.
AATTGTAAGATTTTTGCAAGGAGAAGGTGAAGAGTACACTTTTCTAGGATATGATAATGCCATTGCTTATCAATACTATAAAGTAATAATGGATATGATAAAGAAATATGGAAAACCAGATATCATTGAAATGCAGGAATATAATGCTTATGGACAATATATTATTCAAAATAAATTGATGCTTAAAGAAGAATTAAAGGATATACCTTTAGTTGTACATTTACATACACCAAGTTTTGAAACATTAAGAATAAATCAGTTTAATACATATGAGGCACCATTCTATTGGATTGGAGAAATGGAAAAATTTTGTATTAAAGGTGCAGATGCATTGATTTGCCCTAGCCAATTTTTAGCAGATAAATTACAATATTTAGTAAAAGAAAAAATAAATGTTATAAATTTGCCATTTGATATTGATGAAGAAGAATTAGCAAAATATAAGGATTTAAAACCGGATAAATCTCAAAAAAAGACTATTTTATATTTTGGAAGAACTGAATATAGAAAAGGTGTAATCCAAATGTTAAAAGGTGCAGAGAGACTTTGGAAAAAAGGACTTGATTTCAAAATTAAAATCATTGGTGGGGATACAAAACTTGAATCTAAAGGAGTATTGATTGGAGAAGAGTTAAAGAAAAAATATTCTAAATATATAGAGAATGGTAATTTGGAAATGCTAGATCCAATACCACACTTAGAGCTAATACCACATATTTTGTCTGCAACAGCTGTAACAATACCATCATTATATGAAAACTTCCCAAATACATGTATTTATTCTATGTGGCTTGGAAAGCCAGTATTAGTGTCTAAAAGTGGTGGACAAGCAGAGATGGTTCAAGAATCTGGAAAAAATGGTATAATATTTGACTGGGATATAGAGGGTGATTTTGAGAAAAAACTAGAAGAACTGCTATCTATGGATGATAACAAATTATCAACAATGGGAAACAATGCTAAAGAAAGAATTAACAAATTATGTAATATGGATACAAATTTGCAATTGAGAAGAGAATTTTTTGAAAGAGTAATAAGTGAAAAAAACAAATCAAAAGAAATATTCCCATTTGTTGAAGAAATGCCTAAAGATGATTATTTAAAAGTTTATGAGGGTGAAAAAGATTTATTATCTATTGTTATACCATATTATAATCTAGCAAGTACATTGCCTGAAACAATTGAAAGTATAAAACAATCAGAATACAAAAAATATGAAATAATAATTGTAAATGATGGAAGTACAGATAAAGATAGTATTGATATATTAAAGAATTACGAAAATGACGATACAATTAGAATATTAAACATAGAGAATAAAGGATTAGCAAATGCAAGAAATGTGGGAGCAGAAGCTGCAAAAGGAGAATTTGTTGCATTCATAGATGCAGATGATAAAATTGATAAAACATTTTATAGAAAAGCTATTGACATTTTACATCAATATCATAATGTATCTTATGTATATAGTTGGGTTCAATATTTTGAAGGAAGCTCTGCTGTATGGCCAACATTTAATATACACATACCTTATTTACTTTGTGCAAATATGCTTGCAGCATATTCTGTAATTAGAAAAAATGATTTTCTAAATTTTGGGAAAAATAGAATTAAGATGGAATATGGTATGGAAGATTACGATGGATGGGTAAGCTTAGCAGAACATGGATGTTTAGGGGTTTCAATACCAGAAAAATTAAACTTTTATAGAGTTAGAAAAGACTCAATGTCTAGACAGTTTAATAAAAAAATGAGAGTATATTTATATCAAATATCAAGAGATGGTCATGAAAAACTATTTGAAAAATATTCAAAAGAAATATATATGTTGCTATTAACAAATGGCCAACCATTTTATTGGAATAATCCGACAACACCAGTATATTTGCCAAGTGCCGAAAATGGAGCAGTTCAGATAGATGATAGAATTTATAGATTAGAAAGAATTTTAAATACATTTCCAGGAAAAGTTGCTAGGAAGATATATAGAATGTTAAGAAAAATAAAGCATTTTTTTGTTAGATTTAAAAGGTGAATATAGTGAATAAAAAAATAAACAGTTTTTTAGCCGGTATACTATCTTTTATTTTAATGTTTTTTATTTGGCATAAATTTTTATCTAGTGGTAATACAATAATATTTATAATGTTTTTTTTAATAAGCTTTTTATTTTTTAAAAGAGTAATAGAAAATGAATATAAAAGAAAATTTATTGTTACCATAACAATTGCAATAATCTTTTCTGTTATAGAAATAATATGTGGTAGCATAAATACAGACTATACTTTAAGACATGTTTTAAATAAGTGGAGTATACTAGATTTCTTTGGGTATTTGGTTTTAATATGGAGTACAATTTCTTTTATATATAGTGTTAATATTAAAGAAAATAATAAAAGAAAAGAATGTAGAAATCACAAGATATATCAGTTGATATTCGATTCAAAAGACTCTTTTTATATAAATATTATATTGATAGTCTTATCATGGATGCCATATTTTCTCACATATTATCCAGGAATACTAACAGCTGATTCTTGCGTTCAAATTGGACAAGTATTAGGTGTGGAAAAATTGACAAATCATCATCCAATTGTACATACAGGAATAATAAGTATATTTATAAATTTTGGTAAAAATATTGTTGGAAATATAAACATAGGTGTAAGCTTATATATAATATTTCAAATGATAGCAATGGCTGTGATGTTTTCAGAAGTATTGAAATATATGAATAAAAAAAATGTACCTTATATGGTAAGAGAGATTTGTTTATTATATTATATGTTTTATCCAATTAATGCATTATTTAGTGTTATTATGTGGAAAGATATATTGTTTTCTGGAATAGTACCAGTTTATATTATTTTTAATATAGAATTGCTATATAATACAGAAGAATTTTTTGAAAATAAAAAAAGTATTATAAAATATATTAGTGTTTCTTTATTAGTTATGTTTTTAAGAAATAATGGATTATATGTTGTTTTATTAACATTACCACTAATACTTATATCGTTAAGAAAATACTTAAAAAAAGTAGTTATTATAATTATAGCAATAATTGTATTATATTTAACAATAAAAAGTGCAATATTTAATGTTTTTAATGTTAAAAAGCGGCTCTGTAGGAGAACTGCTTTCGATACCGTTACAACAAATCGCAAGGGTGAAAAAAAATCATAAAGAGGAATTAGATATAGAGATACAAACTCAAATTGATGAATTTTTTCTATGTAATAATATAGAAGAAAAGTATAATCCATTATTAGCGGATCCAGTTAAAGTGGAACTAAACAATGGATATTTTAGTGATAATAAAGTTGAGTTTTTGGAATTATGGTTAAAATTATTAAAAAAATATCCTAAAGATTATATAGAATCATTTATATCAAATTCATATGGATATTATTATCCAGAAGCAAAACATTGGGTAGCCAATAGAACAATCGAACTAAATAATCTAGGAATTGTACAAACACCGTTAGTCAAAGGGAAAATAACATCTAAAATTGATTCATATATAGAAAAAAGAGATATACCATTAATATCAATGTTTTTTAGTGTGGGGATGGCATTTTGGATAATTATTATTTCATTTGGATATGAATTGTTAACAAAAAATTATGAGATGGTTATTCCATATGCAATTATATTTATATTATGGTTAACAATTGTAGCTTCTCC
>DOYA01000018.1:0-5748 GCA_003518755.1 Clostridiales bacterium
CTATTAAAGATGGTACAAAAGAAGATTTAAAAGACTTTCACAAAATTATGATAACCACTGGAATTAGAGATGGTTTTATTACAAGACCTTTAGAATATTTTGAAAAAATGTATGATGAACTTGGCCCAGAGCATATGAAAATTCTAATGGCATATTACGACAATGAGCCAATTTCAGGTGTTATTCCAATAATGTATGGAAATAAAACCTGGTATTTATATGGTGCAAGTAGTAATGAGCATAGAAATTTAATGCCAAATTATCTATTACAATGGGAAATGATCAAAATTGCTTTAAATAGAAAAAGTGATATATATGATTTAAGAGGTGTACCAGGTATTGCAGATAATAGCAATGGCCTATATAGAATGAAAAAAGGATTTGGAGCAGAATATACAGAATTTGTTGGAGAGGTATATATGCCATATAAACCTTTAATGTATAACCTATATAAATTCTCAGAAAAAGCATTTAGAAATATAAGAGCATTGAAGTTGAAGTTTAAGAAATAAAACATGGAGGACACATGAAATCACTTGTAGTAAACAGAGAAGATTTAAAACATAATATTAGAATAATCAAAGAAATAGCCAAAGATACAGGAAGACTTGATAACCACAAAAACATAGAAATTATTGGAGTAGTTAAAGGAAATGGCTATGGGCTAGGCCTTGTGCCATATTCAAAATTCTTAATAGATAATGGAATTGATTTTTTAGCAGTATCAACAGTTGAAGAAGCAATCCAGCTTAGAGAAGCAAAGGTTCAAGCAAGAATTTTAATGCTTTCATCAACAGCTGTAGAAAAAGATGTGGAAAATCTAATTCAAAATGACATTATTTTAACTATTGGCTCAAAAGAATCTGTTGAAGTTGTGGACAAATTAGGCGAGAAATTAAACAAAAAAGTCAAAGTCCATTTAAAGATAGATACAGGTTTTGGTAGATATGGATTTTGTTTTGATGAGAAAGAGAAAATTGTTGAAGTATTAAATAAAGCTAAAAATATCGAGATTGAAGGAACTTTTTCACATTTCACACTTGCATTTTTTCATAATAATAAATATTCAGAAACTCAATTTAAACGTTTTATAGATGTGATAGAATATTTAAAAGATAATAAAATAGAAACAGGAAAACTTCACATATGTAATTCTTCAGGATTTTTAAAATTTAAAGATAAAAGACTAAATGCTGTAAGAATTGGTTCTGCATTTTTAGGTAGACTTTCAATACCGAATGAATATGGACTAAAAAGAGTTGGTTATTTGAAATCACAAGTTGCTGAAATAAAAAACATGAAAAAAGGAAATAATATAGGATATTCAAATGCATATACTTTAAAAAAAAATTCAAAAATTGCAATTATTCCTGTAGGATATGCGGATGGATTTAATGTTAGAGATGATAGAGATATGTTTAGAAAACTTGATAGACTTCGCTATATAGTTAGAGACTTTAAAGATAGTTTTAAAGACAAATCTTTATATGTTAATATAAAAAATAATCAAGGCAAATACGAAAAATGCAAAATAATAGGAAGACTTGGAATGTACCATGTAAGTGCTGATATTACAGGAAAAGATATATTAATTGGTGCAAATGTTAAATTTGATGTGAACCCAATATTTGTTGATAGTAGCATTAGGAGGGAATATATAAGTGGAGAGTAATGAACAAATAAGACAACAATTTTTTAAAATGAACTTTTTAAAAAAAGTATGGTACTCAATTTCAAAATTTGAAAAATATCCTGAAATGGCAGCTTTAGGAGTAAAAAGAGCAATATTTTATTTTACAGAAATTGTATTAATAATGAGTATTATATTTACAGGAATATATGTATATTATATAAAAAATGTTGCAGAATTTGATGAAGAAGGATTAAATTTTTCTGAAAAACTAGCAATTGAATTAACAAGAAATTCTAAAATAGAAAATAAGGAAACTATTATTGAAAGTTTAAAAAACGAAAAAAGTGAAGTTCTTATTGTAGCAATCGGAATTGCATTTTTGATGTCAAATTATATTGGAACTTTAGTTGATGTATTTATATTATCAGCTTTTGGTGTAATGACATGTATTGTTGCAAAGATAAAAATGAATTATAAAGCTCTATTTAATATGAGTATTTATGCATTTACATTGCCTATTATACTTCGTACTGTATATTTTGCAATTACAACTTTAACAACATTTAAAATTAAATATTTTGATGTAATGTATGTTGCTATTGCATATATAAGTTTAGCTGCAGCAATTTTTATTATAAAATCAAATGTTATAAAACAACATTTAGAATTAATGAGAATTATTGAAGAAAGTAAAGAAAAGATTGAAGAAAAAATTCCAATTAGAAGAAAAACAAAAGATGATGAAAATAAAGATGAAGATAATAATGAAGAAGAAAATGATGATGAAGATAAGAATTCAACTGAAAGTGAAGGGTCAAACGCCTAATTATACAGACTAAGGTTATATAAAAGAGGAGAAGAGGAAGAATTATGAAAAAAAACAACAACAAATTGAAAAATTTCCTTTATGGAGTTTTGCTTACTTTAATAATAATATTAATAATATTTATTTTAATAATAAATTCAAAATCAAATAAAAAAGATGACAAAACATTAAGTTATACAGATCTTATTAAACAAGTTTCAAGCCAAAATGTTAAAAAGGTTGAAATGGTTGTAGGATCAACATCTTTAAAAGTAACATTAAAAAATAAAATAGATGAAAATGGACAAATTATTGAACAAAATCAAGAAGACACAGAAAATAAAGATAAAAAAGATGAGGCAGATTCTAATTCAGATTCAAATGTATATACACAATTATTGAATAATATATTTGGAACTGAAGAAGAAGAAAAAGTAGATGAAGAGCTTATAAAAAAAGCAATAGTTCCAAATACACAAAGTTTTATTGAACTTATTCAAACAGAAACTTTAAATGGAAATGAAATAGAACTTATTCAACATAAACCAAGTCTTTTAACTACACTACCATCATATATTTTATCACTTTTACCAACATTTATAATGGTTGCATTATTTGTAGCATTATTTAAAATGCAAGGAATTGGAGATAAAGGCGAAATTTATGATGAAACAGAAAGAAAGACTAAAACAAGATTTGCTGATGTAGCAGGCCTTGATGAAGAAAAACAAGAAATGGTAGAGCTTGTACAGTTTTTAAAAGAACCTAAAAAATTTATTGAAATGGGAGCCAAAATTCCAAAAGGTGTGCTTTTATATGGAAAACCAGGAACAGGTAAAACTTTAATTGCAAAAGCAATCGCAGGAGAAGCAGGAGTTCCATTTATTTCAATGAGTGGTTCTGAATTTATAGAAATGTTTGCTGGCCTTGGAGCATCAAGAGTAAGAAAGTTATTTGATAAAGCTAGAAAAATGGCACCTTGTATAGTATTTATTGATGAAATAGATGCAATTGGTTCAAGAAGAACAAATGGAAGTGGAGCAGAATCTGAAAACAATCAAACACTAAATCAATTACTAGTTGAAATGGATGGATTTAAAACAGAAGAAACAATAATTGTTCTTGCTGCAACAAATAGACCAGAGATGCTTGATAAAGCACTTTTAAGACCAGGTAGATTTGATAGGCAAATTACAATACCAGCACCTGATAAAAAAGGAAGAACAGAAATATTAAAAATTCATAGTAAAGGTAAAAAACTTGCTGAAGACATTGATTTAGAAAGTATTGCAGAAGATACAGCAGGATTTACTGGAGCAGAGCTTGCAAATATTTTAAATGAAGCTGCAATTATTGCAACTAAATGTGAGCACAAAGTGATAGAAAAAGATGATATTGAAGAGGCTGTTAAAAAAGTAACTGTAGGGCTAGAGAAAAAAGAAAGAGTAATATCTGATAAAGATAAAAGATTAACAGCATATCATGAAGCAGGTCATGCAATAGTAAGTTGGTATTTACCAACTCAAAAGAAAGTAAAAGAAATATCAATAATACCAAGAGGTATGGCTGGTGGATACACAATGTATAAAACAGATGAAGATAAATCTTATATATCAAAAACAGAAATGGAAGAAAAGCTAATTGCATTACTAGGTGGTAGAGCTGCTGAAAAAGTTGCATTAGATGACATATCAACAGGAGCAAGCAATGATATAGAAGTTGCAACACAAATTGCAAAAGACATGATAGTAAAATATGGTATGAATGATATGATAGGACCATTATCATTAAAAAATGAAAATGGAGAATATCCATTAGACATGTTTGGAAAAGATATGGGAGACAGAATAGGAGTAGAAGTTAAAAAATTGATAGACACTGCATATTCAGATGCACAAACACTATTAAGAGAGCATATGGATAAATTAGATGCAGTAGCACAAGAATTGCTAAGATCTGAAAAAATAAATGAAGAAAAATTCAAAACATTTTTCGAAGAATAAACATTTTGGGGACAAATGGACCGGTTCTTTTTGTCCCCTTTTTTTATAAAAAAATAGCAAAAAATCATTGCTATTTTTTTTTGCTTTTGATACAATATATTTTGTAAAAAAGTGTGTAAAAAATATAATAAAAATATATAAAATAATTGGAAGGAAATGATATAAAAAATGGCAGGAAGAAAGAGAAAATATAACAAAAGAAAGTCAAATTATAATACAAAAAACAGTAAAAATAATGATATGAATTTTATGGTTATAGGAACAATAATTTTTAGCTTTTTATTGGCTGTACTTCTATATTTAAATTCAGGAGCTGTCGGTCAAAAACTAAATGAAGTATTTGGAGGTCTAATTGGAATATTAAGATATGTTTTACCAATTGGTTCTTTTGCTATTGCCATAAAAATGGCTGTACAAGATGAAGAAGATTATGTTACTAAAAGATTAGTTCAATATGCTATTTTAATAATATGTATAGCAATAATTATGAGTGTACACCAAATATCAAAAGGAGCTATCCAAATAACAGGAGATATGTCTCAAATAATGAAAAAAGCATATACACTCGGAGCATCTAATCAAGGTGGTGGAGCAATAGGAACTTTGGCTGGAGTATTTTTAGTTAAAATGCTAGGAAATGTGGGTGCAATAGTACTTAGTCTTGGAATATCTATAATGCTATTTGTTTTTGTATGTGGAATTGATGTTGCAAACATTATAGGAATGTTAGTTTCAAAACATATAGAGAGAAAAGAAGAAAAACAAATATTAAAAGAAGAAAAAAGAAAAGAACGTGAAGAATACATTGCAATGAGAAGAAAAGAAATGCAAGCACAAAGGCAAGAACAATTAAAAGAAGCAAAACATAATAAAGAAAATATGTTAGCATCAGAGAATAGTAACCAACAGATTTCTCCAGAGCAAATTAAAATTAATTTAAATGGCAGATTAGTAGAAGAAGAAACAAAAGATAAAAGAAAAGGACTAAAAGGGTTACTAAAAAAATCAAAACAAGAAGAAGTAAAACCAAGTATTGCTCAAATGGCAAGTAGTATTATGCAAGTTGATAAAGAAAAAGGTGAAATATTAGAAGAAAACAACAATTTATTTGTTCAAGAAGAACAACAAAAAGAAGATAAAACAAAACAAGTTTTACAACTTGAACATACAATGGCAGTTGAAGAAGATAATTATGTTTTCCCACCTGTGGATATATTAGGCGAAGTTGAAAAACCATCACTTAAAGGAGGAACTCAAAGTTTGAAAGAAACAGCAGCAAGGCTTCAAAAAACTCTTTATAGTTTTGG
>DOYA01000018.1:5836-6097 GCA_003518755.1 Clostridiales bacterium
CCAGCAATAACAAGATATGAATTAAAACCTGCAGAAGGAGTTAGAGTTAGTAAAATAGCAAATCTTGCAGATGATATTGCGCTTAATTTAGCAGCAGAAACAATTAGAATTGAAGCACCTATTCCTGGAAAACAAGCAGTTGGAATTGAGGTTCCAAATAAAGAAAAAGAAATGGTTGGCTTAAGAGAAGTAATTGAAAGTGAAGAATTTAAAAATAATAAATCAAAACTTAGTGTTGCTCTTGGAAAAGATGTTGCAGGA
>DOYA01000018.1:6159-9075 GCA_003518755.1 Clostridiales bacterium
GTTGCAAATATTGCGAAAATGCCACATGTTCTTATTGCAGGTAGCACAGGTTCAGGAAAATCTGTATGTATAAACACAATAATTACAAGTATAATATATAATGCAAAACCAAGTGAAGTAAAACTTGTTATGGTAGACCCAAAAGTTGTTGAACTTTCTGTATATAATGGAATACCACATTTACTTATTCCAGTTGTAACAGACCCTAAAAAGGCTGCTGGGGCTCTTGCTTGGGCAGTACAGGAAATGGACAATCGTTATAATTTATTTGCAGAAAAAGGTGTTAGAGATTTAACTGGATATAATAAAGTATTAGAAAGTGAAAATATGGGTAAACTTCCACAAATAGTAGTAATCGTAGATGAGTTAGCAGATTTAATGATGGTTGCTGCAAAAGATGTAGAAGAATCGATATGTAGGTTAGCTCAAAAGGCAAGAGCTGCAGGAATGCATTTGGTAATTGCAACACAAAGACCATCTGTAGATGTAATTACTGGATTAATCAAAGCAAATGTACCATCAAGAATTGCATTTGCAGTTTCTTCACAGGTTGATTCTAGAACAATATTAGATCAAGTTGGTGCTGAAAAACTACTTGGAAAAGGTGATATGCTTTATTTTCCAGCTGGAGCTGCAAAACCTACAAGAGTACAAGGAGCCTTTGTATCAGATGAAGAAGTTGAACAAATTGTTGATTTCATTAAATCAAATGGTACAGCAGTATATAGCCAAGAATTGCTTGACTCTCTTGAAAATTCTGGAAAAGAAGCAGATAATTCAAAGAGCTCAGGAAGTGATAACAATGAAGATGATACAGATCCATTTTTAAATGATGCTATAGATACAGTTGTTGAAACTGGTCAAGCTTCAACATCATTTATTCAAAGAAGATTTAAAGTAGGATATGCTAGAGCAGGTAGAATAATAGACCAAATGGAAGAAAGAGGAGTAATTTCTGGATACCAAGGAAGTAAGCCTAGAGAGGTTTTGTGGACCTTAGAGAAACTTGCAGAAATTAAAATGGGTACACCTGATGTTGGAAAATAATTACAATTTTGACTGTGTTAAAATATTACTTAAAAATGCTCACATACACAAAGTATGCTCCGCTTTTTGCGTAATATTTTGCCTTGTCAAAATTTAATTCTTTCCCAACGGTAAAACATAAGAAATTTTCAATGGGACTCTCCCCAATAAAAAAAACAAAAGAAAGGAAGGAAAAATTTGAAAGATAATATTTTCAAAAATATTGCTAAAAATAGTTTTAATAACAGTTTAGAAGAAGTATTAAGTAAAAAAATTTTTTCTGAAGATATAAAAAACACTTTATTAAGTATATTTTATAAATTAGATAATGGATATGATGATTACAAAACAGTAAAAAGAAATACTTATGAAAAAAAAGAATACATGCAAAAGCTAGTTAAAATAATTGATAAAAACTGTGAAAACATAATCTTTTTAAAAAATAAAGAAAAAGATCAAGAGACAATTAATAAAAAAGATAAAGAAATAAAATGTTATCCACTTGAAACCAATATACTATATTCTATTGCTAAGATTCAGAAAAAGAGTGTAGTTGTCAATTTTCTAGATAAAAATTTTGAAAAAGCAATTTCTTTTGTTTTAAACATAGGAAACAATATTAATATGGTTGAACCACTTAGAGATTTTAATGGTTTTTCTTGGAATATTTCTGCTAAAGAAATAGAAGATATAAACTGTAATTTGATTTATCAAAATATCATATTTTTAATTGGAAATAAAATTACAGATGATTGGGCAAATAATTCTAATACTCTTGTCGATTATTTTGATTATTTTCAAAATGAAATAGAAAAGAAATATGGGGAAAATTCAAAAGAAATAATTATAAAAGATATTATTAAACTAGCTTTATTAATCAATTCAAAATATGATGAAGAATTTAAAAAAAATATTATAGAAGAAAGCAAACAACTAGAACAACAATATTTTGAAATGCAAGATGTAACAAAATATTTAACAACAATTTCAAAAATCAAAAAACAAAAGGAAAAAGAAATAAAAAAAATAGACAAGCTTTTAAATGATAAAGAATTAATTGTTCAAGAATATGAAAAAAGAAATAAAAAGCTACCATTAGAAAAAAAGATATTTAGTGTAAGATTATTTAAAAATAATTTAAAAGAAGATAGAAAAAGATTGCTTTTAGAACTTGATGAACTTAATAATACAATGAAACCAAATGAGTTTACTAAAAAGAGAGAGACTATAAAGTATAAATATGAAATTGTTTATTGTATTAATGACATTTCTACAAATAATATATATGAGACTTTAATTCATCTTCAAAAAGATATAATTAATTGCTTTGATAAGAAAATAAACGAAGCCCAAACTAAACAAGAATTACTTGAATTGATATATCAATATAGATATTATAATTATATTCCTATAAAACTTAAAAAGAGTATAAAAGATGAACAAAAATTAAGCAAATATTTAGAAAAAATAGGTAAACATTTACTTAAAAAATCAATAGAGATGAAAATGATTTTGCCGATATATGATGATAATGATTACAATTATGAAATAACAAATAAGATTTTGTTGTCAAAAATCATTTCTCTAGAAGATATAAATATCAAAATTATTTCGGATACGGAAAGTGCTAAACTAACAGTCTTTGATGAAGATGTTGAAGATTTTGAAACAAATGTCAAAAATGAAGGATTGAAGATAAAAGCTAATAAAAAGATTAAGTTTATTAATTTATAAAGAATTGAAGTATGAGGTCGGAAGTCAGAGGTAAGAAGTAATATATATAATCGTGATAAAAATCCGCGTCAGCATATCGTTTTATAAAATCCGTATGGTGGGTATCCCTAAAGGGGGTACCATAGGATTTTATAAAATGATGTGCGGTTAAACAGG
>DOYA01000006.1 GCA_003518755.1 Clostridiales bacterium
ATCCAGATACACCAAGAGCTTATCAGATTTCACAATATGATAAACCTCTATGTGAGCATGGTTATATTGAGATAGAAGATGATGATGGAAATAAAAAGAAAATTGGAATTACAAGAATTCATATAGAAGATGATGCTGGAAAATTAAATCATGATGAATTTGGTGGAGGAACATTAGTAGACTTTAATAGAGCAGGAGTACCATTGATAGAAATAGTTTCAGAACCAGATATTGCATCAGCGGGGGAAGCGGAAAGATATTTAAAAAAATTAAAATCAATCTTAGAATATATAGAAGTATCAGACTGTAAAATGCAAGAAGGTTCATTTAGAGCAGATGTAAATGTTTCAGTACATAAAAAAGGAGAACCTTTCGGCATACGTACAGAATCAAAAAATATGAATTCATTTAGAAGTATTGTAAGAGAAATCGATTATGAAATTGAAAGGCAAATTGATATTATCGAAAATGGAGGAACAGTTACACAAGATACTTTAAGATGGGATGATGTATCTGGAAAAACATTTGTAATGAGAACAAAAGAAAATGCAGATGATTATAGATATTTTCCTGAGCCAGATTTAGTAGCTATAAAACTTTCAACAGAATATATAGAAAATGTGAGAAAAGGTTTACCGGAACTTCCAGAATCTAGGTATGAAAGATATTTAAATGAATACAAATTATCAGAAAAAGATGCAAAAATATTAGTTTCATCAAAATATTTATCAAACCTATTTGAAGAAGCAGGTAAAATATGCGAAAACTACAAATCTGTTAGCAATTGGATAATTTCAGATATTTCAAGAATTTTAAATGAAAAAGAAATGGAACCAAATCAAATACCATTTGAAGCAAAACATTTAGCAAACTTAGTTAGTTTAATAGATAAAGGAACAATAAGCTCAAAAATTGCCAAAGATGTATTAGAAGAAATGTTTGAAAATCCAAGAGAACCTGAAGAAATAATAAAAGAAAAAGGTTGGATTCAAATTTCTGATGAAGGAGAAATTAAAAAAATAGTTCAAGAAATATTAGAAGCAAATCCACAATCAGTAGCAGATTATAAAGCAGGAAAAGACAGAGCATTAGGATTTTTAGTAGGACAAGCAATGAAAGCAACAAAAGGAAAAGCAAATCCACAGATGCTTAATAAAATGTTTATAGAGGGAATGAAATAGATAGGAGTTAAAAAAGAAAAAAGAGAAAAAAGGGGACGGAGAAAATTTTTCAATTTCTCCGAAATGAAAAATTTTCTCCGTCCCCTTTTTTCCTTTTTTCCTTTTTTAACTTTTTTCATTTTTTTGCAAGATGTTTTAGACCATATTCTATAATTTGATTTACTACAGCATTGAAACTAATATCATGTTTTTCGGCTAATTCTGTAATTTTATCAAAGTTTTCTCCACTTATTCTAATTGTTCTTGTTATACTTTTTCGAGCTTTTATAGCTTTTTCTATTTTTAAATCTTCCATTTTTATCCCATCCCTTTCAAAATAATTGTATACAAATTACAATCAAAAAACAGTACACACATTTAACAAAATAAATGCGTGAATACACCTGATTCAAACTATTGAAAAAAATGTAAATTTTTGGTATAATTAATATGTCAATAATTATTTTGAGGAGATAATAAAATGGATAGATTAAAAACACTTAGAAAATATCTTATTTGGCTAATTGCATTTTATTTATTTGCAATGATAATAAGTTATATAGGATTGAATTCAAGATATAGTAATATTGAGAATTCTGGAGAAATTCCAGGAAATGTTAAAATTGATTTAGCCCAAGCAACTTTAGTAAATGGTAGGATTTTTGGGAAAATCACATCAACAGAATCTGAGAATTTAAATGGAAAGTATCTTAAAGTTGATATATTTTCCCAGAGTAATGATTTAATTGGAACTAAATATTTAAAACTTGATAATCTAAAATTAAATGAACCAAATAAATTTGCAGTTTATTTTTCAGCTAAAAATATAAAAAAATACTCTATTGATATTCTTGATTATAGTGAAGAGCTTATAAAAGAAGAAAGTAGAGTAAAAGAAATGTATAAAAAAATATTTAGAGATCAAGATATGCCAATTTGGTTAATAATTCTTTTAGTTATATATGCATTATCACCATAATAGAATAAAATAAAAGCCTCTATGTAAATAGGGGCTTTTATTAGTATCTAAACATTATTAAAATTAATTATTTTTATTTTTATTATTCTTTTTGTTGTTATTGTTATTATGATTGTTATTATTATTGTTGTTGTTATTATTGTTTTCTGACATATTCAACACCTCCATAAATAATTGTATATAAGTATTATAGACAAAATTAAAAAAAACATACTGTCTAATTATTGTAAAAAAAAATAAAATATGATAGCATATTAAAAAAATAAGAATACAATTTATTAATAAAAAATATATGGAAAGGATTACAAAAATGGAATTTAAAAATGAAAAATTAATAGAGTTTGAAAATTATATTATTAATAAAAAAGTTGCAATTATTGGATTGGGAGTAAGTAATTTACCATTAATAGATTATTTTTATAATAAAAAATCAATTGTAACTATTTTTGAAGGAAGAGAAATTGATAAAATACCAAAAGATATTTTAGATAAAATAGAAAAATATAAAATAGAGCTTTATACAGGAAAAAACTATCTTTCTAAGCTAGAAGGATTTGATTTGATACTAAGAAGCCCAAGTTGTCTTCCAACAACTCCAGAATTAGCAAAAGAAGCTCAAAGAGGTGCAATTGTTACAACAGAAATTGAATTACTTATGAAAATGTGTCCTTGTCAAATTATAGGAATAACTGGAAGTGATGGTAAAACAACTACAACAACTTTAATATATGAAGTATTGAAAAATGCAGGTTATAAAACATATGTAGGAGGAAATATTGGAGTACCACTATTTACAAAACTAAATGAGATTATGCCTAATGATAAAGTTGTATTAGAATTAAGTAGTTTTCAACTAATGGGAATGGATGTTAGTCCAGACATATCTGTAATAACTAATATTTCACCTAATCATTTAAATGTTCATAAAGATTATCAAGAATATATTGATGCTAAGAAAAATATTTTTAAGTTTCAGGATAAAAATGGTATTCTTGTTTTGAATTATGATGATGAAATAACAAGGCAATGCAGTAAAGAGGCAAAAGGAAAAGTTATATTTATAAGTAGTAAACATAAATTAGATGAAGGATTTATTATAGAAGATAATACAATAAAAGAATGTGATGACAAATTAAAAAAACATATTGCTGATACAAAAGAATTTATTATAAAAGGTATTCATAACTATGAACATATATGCGCAGCTTTGGCAGTAACTAAAAAATTAGTTGCTCCAGAGAAAGTAGTAGATATATTGAAATCATTTAAAGGTGTAGAACATAGATTAGAATTTGTTAAAGAAATTGATGGTGTAAAATGGTATAATGATTCAGCAAGTACATCTCCTTCAAGATTGATAAATGCTTTAAATGCTTTTGATAAAGATATTGTATTAATTGCAGGTGGTGCAGACAAAAATCTTGATTATACACCAGTTGGAAAACCTATTTTAGATAAGGTTAAAACTTTGATTTTGATTGGTCAAACTGCTGGTAAGATTTTTAATAGTGTTAAACAGGAAGAAGAAAATCAAAAAAAAGAAATACAAATTTTTATGGCAAAAAATTTACAAGAAGCTATAGAACTTGCAAAAAAGTATGCCAAACAAATAGTATTATTCTCTCCTGCAAGTACAAGCTTCGATATGTTTAAAGATATGTATGATAGAGGTAGAATATTTAAAGATTTAGTTAATACTATGGAGTGAGAGAATAAATATTACAACAATATTACATTTATATGACATTTTGATTAAAGGTATTGCAATTAATAATGAAAAAAAGTAAAATGAAAAAGAACAATAACTACAGAAAAATAAGGAGAATCTATAATGCAGAATTGTTTAGGAATTTATATTGAAAACAATTTAATTAAATATGCAAAAGTCTCAAAAGATAAAGATGGATTTAATGTTGAGACATATGGTTTAAAATTCTTTGACAATATTGAAGATACTATAAAAAAGGTCATAGATGAAACATATAGTTTTAATACTCCAATTAGTATAAATCTTGCAAATGAGAAGTATTTATATTTTGATGTTTTTTCATTATTATCAAAAAGTGATGTACAGAAAACTGTTCAAACAGAATATGAAGCATATTGCGATGAAAATAAGTATAATACAAAAGCTTTTGAAAACAGATATGCATTAGTTCCAAACATTGAAAATAAAGAAAAAATAAGAGCAATAAATATTATAGTTAATAAGATAGAGCTTAACAAACAAAAACAGTATTTAGAGAAAACAAACCTTAGTAAAATAGTGCCAATTGGAGCAGCAATCTCTAATATTGTTAGATTAGAAAAAAAAGAAAATGTAATTATTGTTAATATGGAAGGAAAAACAACAATTACATCAGTTTATGATAAGCAAATATATAATGTTGATATTATTGATGCAGGTAGTGAAGAGGTCCTTGAAAAAATCAATAGAATAGAAAATTCAATGAGCAAAGCATATGAAATATGCAAAGGTACAACTATATATACATCAAATGTAATTGATGATACAAAAGAACAGCCATATTTAGAAACTATTATTCCAACTTTATATACTATAGCAGAAAAAGTTAAAAACACTATAGATGAAGCGCCTGTTAAAATTGGAACTGTATATCTAACAGGTACATTATCTGCAGTTAATAATGTTGATTTATATTTTCAAGAAATACTTCAATCAACTGACTGTAAGATATTAAAACCAAAGATAATAGAAGATGCATCTTCACAAAGCAATATTAAAGATTTTATTGAAGTAAATAGCGCAATAGCACTTGCTATGCAAGGATTAGGTGAAGGAGTACAATCACTTAATTTTAAAGAAGCAAATTTTGCACAAAAAGTAAAACAGCTTCTTAATGCAAATGTTAGTTTTGGAAAAAAACAAAATAAAACAGATAAACTTGGAAAACCTAAAAAAGAGATTAATATTGATTTACGAGGTGCTTTAGATAAAACAGAATTAATGCTTATAAGAGCAGTTGTAGCAATTATAATTATTAATGTGTTATTTGCTGTTTTTTCAAAATTACTAATAAAACAAATGAATAAAAAACAAACTGAAGTTGAAGGATTAATTTCAAGTGAACAATCTGAGATAGCCAAAATTGAAAAAGACACTAATGAGCTTGATTCTAAGAATAAAAAATATACAGCATTAACACAAGAATTAAAAGCTATAAATGAAAAAATAAGTACAATTGCGGAAATGAAAAATTCAATACCAAATTTACTAAATCAAATAATGTATGTAATTCCAGAGGAAGTTAGACTAGTATCTGTCGAAAATACATCAGAGAAAAAAATGCAAATTGTTGCAGAATCAGCAAATTATGATCAATTAGGTTATTTTATAGCAAAACTTAAATTAGAAGGCTATTTGAAAGATGTTGTGTCTTCAAGTGGTCAAAAAACAGGAGATATCGTTAAAGTTACAATAGAAGGAGTTTTACCATGAGAAAAATTTTAATTAGTGTTGTTGTTTGTTTAATGTTAATTGGTTCGGGTTTCTTTATGGTAAATGGTTTAGCTAAAGCTAATATAAAAGGTGCCAAAGGAATTGATAAAAAAGATGCTGAAATAAATACTAAAATTTCTGAACTTTCAAGTATTATTAGCGGTAAATATGTTGAATCTGAATCAAATCTTAAACAAGCAATGAATAAATTAATTGATAGCAAAACAGAATATGAAAATCAAGCAGCTTTATCAAATTCAAACAGTTCAAGTTATGCTTCAAAACTTGAAACTTATGATATTGATTATTTATGGACAAAGCTTGGAAATTATGCTAAAGACGAAAATGTTGTTATTAAAATTGATGTTACAGCAGGTGGAGCAAGTTCTAATTTATACAATTTAAATTTTACAGTTACTGGTTCTTATGTTGGAACAACTGATTTTATTTATGACATTGAAAATGACTCAAAATTAGGATTTAAAATTGATAGTTTCAAAATGATTTCAGGTTCTGATTCTGAAGTTATTGGGTCATTTATATGCCAAGATATTCCGCTAAGCGTTGGAAATATTGAAGCAACAGCTGGAGAAAACATTAATGATGAATCAAAGGAAAATACAAATAGTACAGCTACTAATACATCAAACACAACAACTAATAAAAAAACAGATAATAATTCATCAAAAAACACAACTAACAATTCTACAGCATCTCAATATGGTATCACTGATCCAAATCATTCCAACTTAACAAGTATTGATAAAGTTATTAATTAAGAAAGGATAAGATTATGACAAAAGCTATTAAAGAAATAATTATAATGTTGCTTATTTGTCTGATTGCCATGCTTGGTTTAGCAATAGCTTTATATAAATATATTCCAAGCAAAAAAAATGTTCCTGAAATTGCAAAATATGAGGTTTCAGAACAAGTTCAAGATTTACTTGAAGATAATATTGACAAAAGATCAGATCAAGATAGAGTTATTTTAACATATGAAGTTACAAAAGGTGAGTTATCAGGATATCAAACAACAAATGATTATATTCCGGGAAAGTCAAATCCTTTTGGAGAAGTTAGTAAAACAATAGTAGAAGATGATGGTACAACTGTGGAAAATAATGACAGCGAAAATAATAATTCACAAAATAATGAAGAAAGTAAAGAGCCTAAAGTAAACCCTTCTAATCCTAGCATATATGAAGACAAAAGCACAAAATAAATTTGATATTAACGTTATATTAGCTTTAAGCTAGTATACTTAAATATAATAATAAAAAAATTCAAATGAAAGGGGGGAAAA
>DOYA01000145.1 GCA_003518755.1 Clostridiales bacterium
CCTATAACAACTTCATTATTAAAATCAAATTTCTTTTGTTTTTTTTCTATTTTATTATGAGTTTCTTCTCCATTAATTCTCTTGGTTACATAAACCTTTTTCTCACCATCTAAACTTTTGGCTATTTCATCATCAGAAAAAATGAGAGTTTTTCCATCTTTACTAATATTCAATATTATCACCTTCTTTTGCTCTAGCTATTTTATAATAAATAAAAAAAAATAGCAATAAGTTTTGCTACTTTTTTACTCGATTTTTACAATTATAATTATGATTCACATCCCCCACATTGTGAACAACTTCCCGAACATCCAGAATTGTTAGATTGTTCATCTTCTAAATTACCACTCCAATCTAATTCAATACGATTCGAACATTCTGGACAGCTTATTTCTAGAACCTCATCGTCAACATATGCATTAAACTCTAATCCACAATATGGACATGATATTTGGAATTCATCTTCAATATCATCTTCATAAATATCTTCACAAAGATTGTCAACTCTATTTTGTAATTCCTGTAATTTGAAATTTTGTATTTCTTGTATATTTATTATAGATGATAGTTCTTTTTCCTTATAATCCAAGATTTTTTCAGTTTGTTTTAGTATTCCATCAACAAGCTGATCTAATCTTTTTGTTATATAAAGAAGATCTTCTTCATCTTTGATATTATTATTAATATCTTTTATAAAGCTTAATAATTCTTTTTTTAAGTCATCTAACATTAAATTTGCTTATATCCTTTCCATATACTCACATGTACGAGTATCTATTCTTAAAACATCACCAATATTTACAAACATTGGAACTTGTAGTTCTAAACCTGTTTCTAAAGTTGCTGGTTTTCCTGATGTTGTTGTTGTATTTCCTGCAAATCCAGGCTCTGTATATGTTACTTCTAATTCAACAAATATAGGTGGTTCAACAGCAAAAACACTACCTTTATATGATAATATTTTTACTAACATATTTTCTTTTAAATATTTTAAACAATCTCCCAATTGTTCTTTATTTAATGGAATTTGATCATATGTATCATTATCCATAAAATAATATAAATCACCATCATTATATAAATATTGCATTTCCTTTTTTTCTATCTCTGCACCAGGGAATTTGTCTGATGGATTAAAAGTCTTTTCTAAAACTGCTCCTGTTATAACATTTTTAAGTTTTGTTCTAACAAATGCAGATCCCTTTCCAGGCTTAACATGTTGAAATTCTACTACTCTAAATACATTTCCTTCCATTTCAAATGTTGTTCCATTTCTAAAATCTCCTGCTGAATATACTGCTGCCATAATTTATCCCCTTTCATTTCTTTATTTCATTTATAAACTTTACAGTATTATACAATCTTTTGTAGATTCTGTCAAGGTAATCGCCTCTTTTTTAGTTACTAAAACAGTATCTTCTATTCTAATACCAAAATTACCTGGTATATATATTCCTGGTTCATCAGTAATTACCATATTTTCTTTTAAAATGTTATCATTTTTAATAGCTAAAGAAGGTAATTCATGAATATCTAAGCCAACCCCATGTCCTAAAGCATGTACCAAAGTTTGATTATATAAATTGAAGTCACTTTCAACACTTTTTACTATGGTTTTTATATTGGCTCCATCATATATTTCATCTAAAGCTTTTTTTTGATTGTTTAATACTAAATCATATATTTGTTGTTGTTCTCTTGATATTGCTCCAACAAATATTGTTCTTGTCATATCAGAACAATATCCATTAATTTTACATCCCATATCAATTGTAATAATATCTTGTTCTTGTATAATCCTATCAGTTGGTACAGCATGTGGCTTTGATGAATTTTCTCCGTGATGCAACTATTGTTTCAAATGATTCTCCGTTCAGAATTATCAAGATAATATTCATGAATTTTTCGAGCAATTTGTTTTTCTGTAAGTCCTGGTTTTATATACTTCAATAACATTTCAAAACAACTATCTGTAATTTGACATGCTTTTTTTATACTTGATATCTCATCTTCATCTTTTATAACTCTTAAAGAATCAATAATTTCATCTGCTTCAACAAAATTATTAATTTTATATTTTCTAATATATTCTTTATATTTACTATAAGTTAAATATTTTTCTTCAAACCCAACATTTTCACAAAACAAAAAGAAATTTTCATAATCTTCTTTTGAAATATTTTTTTGGTCATCAACAACAATTTCATCAAATGGAGTAATTATATTTGATACTTCTTCCATATATCTGCCATCAGTAATAAAAATATTTTCTTTTCTAGTGATTAATAGAACACCTTCTGCTTCAATTTTTGTTAGATATTTTATATTTGTAGGATTTGCTATTATTATTCCTTGAAGATTTAGACCTGCCATTTTATTCCTTACGGCTTGTAATCTATCATTCATAATTTCTCACCTCTCACTTCTCACATCTAACTTCTGTTTCTACTATATAATCCTACTGTAAAAATATTTAGCAAAATATT
Organism: Clostridiales bacterium; assembly: GCA_003518755.1. Taxonomy (GTDB): domain Bacteria; phylum Bacillota; class Clostridia; order TANB77; family CAG-508; genus CAG-269. The sequence goes on from DOYA01000145.1 coordinate 2,487, forward strand.
TACTATAATAGAATATGGAACAAAAATTGTTATAAATGCACCAATAACAATAAATGGTCCAAACGGAATATATTCATCCATTTTTTTGATCTTAAATAATAATAATAATATACTTAGTATCGCACCAATTAAAAATGATAAAAGAGAAACAATAATAATATTTGTTAGTCCAAAATATAGACCAAGCGCACCCATTAATTTAACATCACCCAATCCCATTGCTTCTTTACCATATACTAAGCCTCCAAGCAATGTTATTAGTAAAAATATTCCTCCACCAGCTAACATTCCTAATAACATATTTATTGTAATTGCAACATCTGTAAAGCTGTGTAAAAATGCAAAAATAAGGCCTATTTCAAACATTGTAAGATTTAATCTATTAGGTATGATTTGTAATTTATAATCTATTACGACAACACTTAAAAGCATAGGAGTTAAAATTAGATATTTTATTAAATCTAAATTCTTGATAAAAGAATTTTGTAAACCATATCTATAAAGAAGTCCAATATAAATTAAACTTACAATAATCATAAAAATATAATTTGGTTTAAATTCATTTTTATATTCAATAAACAAATCTTTTGAAAAAACTTTTTTTTCTTCAGGAAGTCGCTTGTTCATCCAATTTACAAATTCGCCAACAAATAAACCGAATAATTGCAAATAAGATATAATAACCAATGTTAATATCGTTAATATATTTCATTATATATATAATCCCTTCTTAATACTAATTTAAACTGCGGGCGATTAAAATCGCTCCTACATCTTTTATAATTTATTTCATTATCTTTTTTTTTATAATATTTTCTATTGGTCTTTTCCAAGCTGTATACCAGTAATCTTTTTTACCTACAGGATCAACTAAAATTGTAAACATTTTACACCTATTTCCTCCAATTACATCTGTAAAAATCTGATCACCAACAACTCCTATGTTTTCAGAATTTATTTTTATTTCTTTTTGTACTTTAATAAAACCTTTTTTAAAAGGCTTTTGTGCAAACATTTCATATGGTATTCCAAGTTTATTTGCAACTGTCTCAACTTTTTCTTTTTTATTTGTGTTTGATAAAATATATAATACAATTCCTTTGTCTTTCAAATCTTTTGTCCAAACAACAATTTCTTCAGAAAGATTTTTGTAATAGTCTATTAGAGTATTATCAACATCAAGTATTAAAGCTTTAATATTATTATTATTTAAAAATTCAAGTGTAATATCTGTTACTTTTTTCAGATATGCATTTGGATATATGTTCATTTTCCAATCTCTCACTTCCCACATCTCGGTTTGTTTTTTATCTAAAAACAAAAATTATACAAATTAAAATTGTCTTAACAATAGTTTCCAAAAACAACTTATAATTAGTCATTTTTATACCTAAATTATTTAATCTCCTATAACTTTTTACTATTTCATTTATTTCATCTTTAGTTAGAATTTTTATTTCTTCCATATATTCTTTTGCTAAAAATTCTGCTTTAATCATTGCATCATTTTCTAGATAGCTTCTTATAAAATAAAAAATATAGCTAAATAAAATCATCAAACTAAAAAAAACATTTTTATTTGGTACCTTACCTAATATACCTAGTATAGCTGTAATAAAAAAATATAATAAATATAAATTTGAATATATAAAATTTAATAATAATATTTTCTTACTTTGTATTGAATGCAAGCATTCATGGCAAATTGTTTGTACTCTTGTATAGCTTTCTTTTATATTTGCAATAATTATTTTATTTGTTATAGCAATATAAAGGCAAGTTTTTTGATTCTTGTCTTCTTCTATTTTAACATCTTTATTATTTAGCTTTTTTAATATATGTCTACAAATATTAATATTGCTTGGATATTTTTCTATTAATTTATTATACTTTTTTTCTTCTAATTCAACAAATTGCTTTAATTTCTTCAAATTATAATCATATACAATTGCGAGAATTATAAGCACAATAATCATAACTAATGAAATTATAAAATATTCAATAACCATTATTATTCTTCTCACATCTTATTTCTAATTAAGCACGTCTTTTACAGCTTCTGAAATAATACGATTTACATCTCCAAGCATTACATTAAACTTAAGTTCAGCATCAAAATACTTTTTAATTTCAGGTATTCCAATCATTTCTTTATACATATTTTGAATATTAAGCATTTTTGTTTCATCTGTTTTTCCTGTCTGCATAGCATTTAGTTGTTCTTCATATCTTAATTTATTAAATTCTTCAATTTTATTTTTGTATTCTGGCATTATATTAATAGCTTGTTTAGCATTTTTTAAATCTATAAACTCAGCTGATGTTTTTATTTCTTCAGCTAGTTTATTAACAGTATCATATACTTGCATTTATTAATCTCTCCCTTTTTTTACGCATAAGCTTGATTTTTTCTGAAAGTAAGAAGATTTGTAATTTCTCCTCTTGCTTTTTTCTTTTGTTTTGCATTTTTTTCTTGTATAAGCTCTTTTCTTTGTTTTTCAGCAACAGTTTCGCAAATTGCTTTTTGATATATAAAATGAGTATCTTGTGCTATTTTATTCCAATTGTACTCATTTCTAACTTTTATTTTTGCTTTTTTTACCATATTTGAAGCTAATTGATGATCAAATAGTAATTCGATTATTGAATCAGCAATTGAGTTACTATTTCCACAATATGTTTTCATTCCTGTTTCTCTATGGCTAACTATTTCATTTAATCCTCCAATATCAGATACTACAACAGGAACTTCTGCAAGCATTGCTTCTAATGCAACAATTCCGAATGGCTCATATGTACTTGGAAATACTGAAATATCAGCTGCTTTATACATTTTACCTACATCTTTACCATTTAAGTAACCAGCAAAACACACTTTGTTTCCAAGTCCTAAATTATAAACTTCTTGTTTAAGTTCATTTATCATTCCACCTTGACCAGCTATAACAAGCTTTGCATCATGGTAATGTTCTAATATCTTTGGCATAGCTCCAATTAAATATTGAACGCCTTTTTCATATACAAGTCTGCCCATAAATAGGATAATTTTTTCATTATCCATTGCATATTTTCTTCTAAAGTTATAATCTCTTTCTATACCTGAATAATTTGTTATATTAACACCATTTGGTACAACATTTATTTTCTCAAATGGTAAACCAAATAGTCTTTGAAGTTCATTTTTCATATAATTACTATTAACTATAACTTCTGTTGATTCATATGTAAGCATCCATTCTGTATCGTTAATGTATTTTTGGTTAGCTTCTCTAATTCCACTATTTCTTCCTGCTTCTGTTGCATGTATAGTAGATACTATTGGCATATTATATGCTTGTTTTAAGGTTTTTGCAGCATATGCAACAAGCCAATCATGTGCATGAATAACATCAAATTTTCCCTCTTGAGCTATAATTTCTCCAACTTTTGCAATAAAATTGAAATTTAATTGCATAACCCAATCTATAAAATTATTAGCATTAATCATAAAATTATCTACTCTATATACTTTTACACCTTTATCTAATTCATAATATGGTGTATTTCCTTCTCTGTATGTAACAACAGTAACTTCATGTCCATCTTTAATAAGCCTTTTTGATAGGTCATTTACAACTCTAGCTATTCCCCCAACAATTCTAGGTGGATATTCCCAAGTTAACATTAAGATTTTCATTTTTTTCTTCCTTTCTTACATCTTCTTAAGTACGTTTTTCTACTTTTTATTTATTTTATACAAACATTATTAAATTGTAAATACTTTTTTTAAAACTAATATGATTATTTGTTATAATAATTTAATCTTTATTTATTCTGTATAATCCATTCCATATTGTGCATATAGCCATTTCATATAATTAAAAGGCTCAATTGTATCAGGTTTACCATATTCAACTCCATGAGTATCTACAGTAACAGATGAAATTTTAACATCAGTTACTGGTGTAGATATTTCCGCATTTTGATTACTACTATTCTCACCATCTGAGTTTTCATCGGTGCTAGCAGCCTTACATTCAACATTTTCTATATTATGAACAACATCCATTCCTTCTATTACTTTTCCAAATCCTGCATAATAACCATCTAGATTTGTATGGTTATTTGTTGTCATTATAAAAAATTGAGAACCTGCTGAATTATAAGATTGCTCTGCTAAAGTAGGTGAATAAGAAGTATAATCAGCTCTTGCCATAGCAAGTGTTCCTTCTGTTAAATTCAAAGTATTATTTTTATATCCATTTGCAATAAATTCACCTTTAATATTATAATCTGATGTAGATGTAGCATCATGTCCATTTGAATATTTATATTTTGCATTTTCATCATCTGAGTTATATAAATCAGCAAATGTTGGAGAACCTGTTCCATCACCTTTTGAATCTCCACCTTGTATCATAAAGTCTTTAACAACTCTATGAAATTTAACACCATTATAATATCCATTATTTGCTAATGTAATAAAGTTTTTTACAGCCTCTGGTGCAAATTCTGGATATAATTCTAATTTTACTGTTCCATAATTTTCAATTTCCATTGTAACAGTTGGATTAGGAATATTTAAAGTTTTTTTCTTGTAATATCCAAATCCAAGTACTCCTAATATTATTATAATTAAAACTAATGCTATAAGCCAACATATTTTTGAAATGTTTTTCATTTTTAAATCTTCCTTTCTTTTTTATATTTATTTTAATTAATCATATTGTCAAATACAAATTGCTCCTGCATTCTGCTTAAAGAATTTTTAATATTTCTTGCTCTAACTTCTCCAATACCTTCAACATTGTCCAAATCTTCTATACTTGCATCTATAATATGTTGAAAAGATTCAAATCCTTGTACTAAATTTTCTACAATATTATTTGGCATTCTAGGTATTTTACTAAGTATTCTATATCCTCTAGGATATACTCCCACCTCATCAAAATCAGCAAAACTATCATACCCAAGTATTTTTGCAATATTTTGATCTTTTAGTAAATCTTCATATGTTAAATTTATTATTTCATCTATTGATTGCTCTATTGTTTTGTCTTCTATAATTTTATAATCTTTGATAATTAATTCTTCTTCATTTTCTAAACCTGCAACTAATTGTTCTAACTGCATATCAACCAATCTTCCATCATTTCCAAGTTCTGCAATCTGCCTTTCTATTTCATTTACAATTTGCATAACCATCTCTGCTCTTTGAATTACACTGATTACATTTTCTAAAGTTACTATATCATTAAATTCATATTCATTTAAAATATTTAATTTACTATCAAAAACCTTTTTGTATTTTTCTAGAGTTTGTATTGCTTGATTTGCTTTATTTAAAACAACAGATGTATCTTCTAAAACATATCTTTCATTATCTATAAAAATTGTTATAATATTTCTTCTTTGCGAAATACTTATAACCAATTCTCCCGTTTGTCTTGCTGTTCTTTCTGCAGTTCTGTGTCTTGTTCCTGTTTCAACTGTAGCAATAGAACTATCTGGAAGAAGTTCAGCATTAGCAAATAGAATCTTTTTCATATCTGCACTTAGTACAATTGCACCATCCATTTTGGCAAGTTCGTATAATTTTGATGGAGTAAAATCTTCATTTATTGTAAATCCACCATCAACAAGTTTATTAATGTTTTCTTCATTATCAGTAAAATAGAGTAATGCTCCTGTTCTTGCTCTTAAAATGTTTTCTAAACCATTTCTAATTGGTGTTCCAGGTGCTATTTTTTTTAATATTTCTGTTATTTTATCTTCACTTTTTACTCTCAAATTAAATATCATCCCTTTCTATAATATAAGTTCAATTTAACTTTTATTTGCCAGAGTTATAAATATATATTTTAGAATGGAGTGCGTAAGCGCACAACCGAAGCGTTAGCGAAGGGCGACTGGAGCAATTGACATATATAGTTCAATAATATAATTTATTATATTATTGAACATATGAAAATTGCGACACCAAACGAAAAGATAAAATATATATTTATAACTCTGACAAATAATATCTAATTAACTAATTTTTATTATTGAATGTAAAACTTTATCATCTTCACTTTTAATTGTAATAATATGTTTATCATTTTCTATGGTATAATAGCATTTTACCTTTTGTCCTAATAAAATTTGATGTTTATACATAATATTTACATTTTTTAGTTCATCACCAAAGAATATATTTTCAGGTAAATTTTCGTAAGCAAGTTTTAAATAATTCAAATTATGCATATGTTTATTTATATCAATATCTGATCTTCTAACATCATATAACATGCTAAATGTTTTTTCATTTGGTTCTGCAATTTTTTCAATATCTTCTGATTCAAATACATGTATAGTTTCAGAATTATATGGTTCATATATTTCATCTGTTAATTTTGTTATTCTATTAGTATTAAAGTCATATAATACCCATTTTGATGTAGCAATAGCAACCAATTTATCTTCACAAAAAACTTCAAAATCACGATATGAAAAAAAATAGTTTTTTGAAATATTTCGTGCCCAAGTCTTAATCTGCAACTCTTTTTCATATATAGGTCTATCTAAAACTCTTAATTTCCAATCCATTAATAACCATGCTCTTTTTTTAGTTTCTATATCATTTGCTCCATATCCACAAGTTGCAGAATGTGAGCAAGCAATTTCTTCAAGATATTTTAAATATCCTAAATTAGTTATTTGATTATTTTTACCAATATCTTCAATACCTATTAGGTATTTTCTTTCAAATTTCATATATCCTCCAAGTAATAATTTTCATATCATTATTCAATCCGCAACTTGCTTTCATTGTATATGCTTTTTAACACAGTCAAAATTGTAATTATTTTTCAACGTATCCTGGTTTTTTAAGAAGTCTAAACATATTACTCTTATACGCCTCCACTCCTGGTTGATTAAAAGGATTTACTCCTAAAATATTTCCAGACATAGCAGTAGCTAATTCAAAGAAATAAATAAGACCTCCTAAATTTTCTTCATCTAATTTTTCAAGAGAAATGTGAATATTAGGTACTCCTCCAGAAACATGAGCTTCTATTGTACCTTCCATAGCTTTTTTATTAACATAATCCAAATCTTTTCCAGCTAAATAGTTTAATCCATCAAGATTATCATCATCTGAATTAATTGTTATATTTGATTTTGGGTTATCTATACTTATAACAGTTTCAAAAAGATTTCTCAAACCTTCTTGCATATATTGCCCCATAGAATGTAAATCTGTTGTTAAGTCTATTCCTGCTGGAAATATTCCTTCTTGTTCTTTTCCCTCACTTTCTCCATAAAGCTGTTTTAACCATTCTGTCATATAATGCATTTTTGGTTCATAATTAGCAAAAACTTCAATTGTTTTATTATCCTTATATAAAATGTTTCTTAAAACTGCATATTGATAACACTCATTATATTTCAAATTACTATCATTATAATTATCTTGTGCAAGTTTTGCACCATTCATTAATTTCTCAATATCTATTCCAGCACACGCTATTGGAAGTAGTCCAACAGGTGTTAATACAGAAAATCTTCCACCAATATTATCAGGAATAACAAAAGTTTCATATCCTTCTTCATCTGATAAGGTTTTTAAAGCTCCTTTGGCTTTATCTGTAGTTACATAGATTCTACTTCTAGCTTCATCAATGCCATATTTATTTTCTAATATTTCTCTAAAAATTCTAAAGGCAATTGCTGGTTCTGTAGTAGTCCCAGATTTTGATATTACATTTATTGAAAAGTCTTTATCTCCTATTACTTCAATTAATTCATTAATATAATTTGGATTCAAATTGTTTCCTGCATATAATACTAACGTATGTTTTCTTTGTTTTAAAGTTTGCATTTGATAAAAAGAACTGCTTAATGCTTCAATTACAGCTCTTGCACCTAAATAAGATCCTCCAATTCCAATAACTAAAAGTATATCTGAATCTTTGTTTATTCTTTTTGCAGCTGTTTGAATTCTTTTAAATTCTTTTTTATCATAATTTGTAGGAAGATCTAACCATCCAACAAAATCTTTTTCATCATCTTTTCTTCTGTGTAAATCTTTATGTATATTTTCAACCTGCTCTTTATATTTCATAATCTCCTTTTTATCTATCCCAGCATTTTTTAAGTCAATTTTAATTTCCATAAACATCTACCTTCTTCCTTTATTTAATTTCAAAAGTAATTTTACACTAAAAAAAAGAAAATCACAATAGATTTTTGTGATTTTCTTATAATTTCTTATTTAATTAAGCTGATGCTGGATATACACTAACCTTTTTCTTAGTTTTACCTTTTCTTTCGAATTTAACAGTTCCATCAACTAAAGCAAAAAGTGTGTCATCACTACCTTTTCCAACATTAGTTCCAGGATGTATTTTAGTTCCTCTTTGTCTAACAAGAATATTTCCTGCTAATACAAATTGTCCATCAGCTCTTTTTACACCTAAACGTTTTGACTGACTATCTCTACCGTTTCTTGTACTACCTTGCCCAACGTGATGTGCCATATTTCTCAACTCCCTTCGATTTTATTTTATATCTCTTTTAATAAAATACATTTTAATTTATGCTTCTACTTTTTCAGCTACTTTTGCAGTTTCTTTTTTCTCTTCAGCTTTTTTTGTAGCAGTTGTCTTAATTGAAGTTATTTCAACTTTTGTGTATGGTTGTCTATGTCCTTGTTTTGTTCTTTCATTCTTTTTAGGCTTCATTTTAAATACAATTATTTTTTTAGCCTTTCCATGAGAAACAACTTTTCCCTCAACCTTTACACCTGTAACATAAGGATTTCCTACTTGTACTTTTCCATCATTAGATACTAAAACTACATTGTCAAATGTAACTTTTTTACCTTCTTCTGCATCTAATTTTTCGAAAAATACTACATCTCCTTCTGAAACTTTGTACTGTCTTCCACAGCTTTCAATTATTGCGTACATTCCAAATGCACCTCCTTATTTGTATACTCGCTAATCCTTAATTTCAGGTAGTTACTGATTATATAACATTTATGTACCTTGACTAAGCGGATTACAGAAAACTATTATACTATATAATTCTGCGCTTGTCAATGGTTTTTTGATTAATTTTTGCCTTTTTGTTATATAATGGTTTAAATCAAAAAATATTATCTAAATTAAAAGAATACTTGTCACTTAAGTGATTAACCAAAAAAATAGTTTTTTCAACTTCACATATTGCTTCATTATAATCTTCAGTTTCTACAAAGCTCTTACATGAAGTAAATGTTGTTTCAATTTTTTCTATTTCATTATGTTCTAAATAATATGATAATTTATGATGTACATTATCTATTTTACTTTGAATGATTTTGGTTTTTTCATTTGCATTATAGCTAGAATTATTAATAATATTTTGTTTTAGTTCATTTAATTCATTAGTTAAAGATTCTACATTTTTCTTTGTATATTTTTGTGTTATAAAATCGCCAATAAAAATTACCAAAATAATAATTATTATAATAGATATTTCTTTATACATTTTCATACTCCTTAATTTCTATATCACAGTAAAAATTGTAATTATTTTTCAATCGTACTCTTTTTTTGGGAAAAAATTTGTCCCTTTCCATCTATAGTAACTAAAAGTGCTTGATCTGGTTTGTATCCAAACTTTAGAACTTCAGACTCTAACCATTTATAATCTTTTTTTAACTTTTTTAGATTTTTAGTCATCACTTTTCCATCTACTACTAAATCATATGGTATTCCTTCATACTCTGGGGTAATTCCAAAATCTTCTGGAATTGTATATCTTTTGTTTGACTTTTCTATAACACTAATTTGTCCACTAGTTTCAAGAATTGCATATTCAACATCAAAAATATTCACAATATTTTTGTCTCTTAGTCTTTCTTGTAATTCATTTAACGTAAATCTTTCTTTTTTTAAAGCATTCTCATCAATCTTACCCCTATATATTAAAATTCGAGGTTTTCCACAAATTATTTCTCTTGCTTTCATACTTTTTAAATTAATTATTGATATTAATAAGTGCATAACAAGTAATCCTAGAATCGGAACTATTCCATTTGATATTGGAACACCTGTATCTGTCATTGGAATAGAAGCTAAATCTGCTATCATAATTGCAATTGCAAGTTCAAAAGGTTGAAGTTGTCCAATTTCTCTTTTTCCCATAAGTCTCATAACAATTAATACAAGAATATACAAAACAATCGCCCTAAAAAAAATAATTAGCATAAATTGACCTCCACTAAATAATGAGGTTAGAAGTAGGAAGTCGGTGGTCAGAAATCATTCATCCGACCTCTAACATCTGACTTCAAATATTATCTCTTTAAATAGAAATATAATAGTTTATATTTAAAATGTTTATAAATATATTTTTTACTCATTTCATCATTTTATTCTTTTTGTATAAAAATTATTTTATTGTTAAAAATAATTATATGGAATTTTCTTTCCTAAAATCATGAATTTAAATAAAAGGAGGATAAAAATATGTCAGAAGCTCAAAGTAGAAC
>DOYA01000149.1 GCA_003518755.1 Clostridiales bacterium
CATTTAATGTATATGATGGTACTAGCACAATTAGTTGCAAAATATTCTTAAAACCAGAAGAAAAGGCAAGAGTTATAGAAAGACTAAATAAAGCTAAAGGAGTAAAACTTGAAGGAAAATCTGGAATAAGCAATTTTACACATGAGCTAGAAATAATGGCAAATGTTGTAATAGAAACAGATGGAATTAAAAAGCAAGTTAGACAAGATTTAGCAGAAGTAAAAAGAGTAGAATTACATATGCATACCCAAATGAGTCAAATGGATGCAATGACATCAGCAACTGACTTAATAAAAAGAGCAATGAAATGGGGATGGAAATCTATTGCAATTACAGACCATGGAGTTGTACAAGCATTTCCAGAAGCTCATAAATTATTAGGTGTAGATAATCCGGATATGAAAGTAATATATGGGGTAGAAGCTTATTTAGTTCCAGACAGTTCAGCTGTTGTTGTAAATGATAAAGGTCAACCAATAGATACAACTTATTGTGTATTAGACTTAGAAACAACAGGGCTTTCTGCGAAGACAGAAAAAATAACTGAAATTGGAATTATGAAAATTGTAAATGGAGAAGTAGTTGATAAATTTTCAGAATTTGTAAATCCAGAAAAACATATTCCAGAGCGTGTTCAAGAGATAACAGGAATTACAGATGACATGGTAATAGACAGCCCTAAAATTGAAGAACTATTTCCTAAAATTTTAGAATTTATTAAAGGAAGTGTACTAGTTGCACATAATGCAACTTTTGATATAGGATTTTTAAGAAATGTTGCTAAAAACTTTGGATATGAATTTGAATTTACCTATGTAGATACATTGCCTTTAGCTAGAAAACTTTATCCAGAATTAAAAAAACACAAATTAGGAAAAATTGCAGAACATTTAGGAATAGAGGTGCTAGTTGCACACCGTGCCTTAGATGATGTAGACACAACAGTTAAAGTATTAAGAGAAATGATGAAAGAACTTAAGAAAAGAGGGGCAAAAACAGTTGGAGATATTGCTACAAAATGTGAAGATGAAAAAGCAAAAGCAGAAGAATATAAAAGACTTCAGCCATATCACGCAATTATTCTTGCTAAAAATTATGTTGGACTAAAGAATTTATATAAATTAGTATCACTTTCACATTTAAAGTATTTCTATAAAAAGCCAAGAATTTTGAAGAGTTTATATAAAAAATATTCAGAAGGTCTAATTCTAGGAAGTGCATGTGAGGCAGGAGAATTATACCAAGCAATTGAGCTTGGAAGACCAGATGAAGATATTGAAGAAATTGCAGAAAGCTATGACTATTTAGAAATTCAACCTATTGGAAATAATGAATTTTTAATTAGAAATGGAATTGTAAAAGATGAAGAAGCTTTAAAAGATATAAATAGAAAAATAGTTGAAATTGGAGAAAGACTGTCAAAACCAGTTGTTGCAACCTGTGATGTGCATTTTATGGATCCACAAGATGAGATTTATAGAAGAATTTTAGAAGCAGGACAAGGATATAAAGATGCAGATAATCAAGCACCTTTATATTTAAGAACTACAAATGAAATGCTTGATGAATTTAAATATTTAGGGGAAGAAAAGGCATATGAAGTTGTAGTTACAAATACAAATAAAATAGCAGATATGTGTGAACAGATTTCACCAATATCACCAGAAAAATGCCCTCCACATATTCCTGGTTGTGAGCAAACTATAAAAGATATTGCATATGAAAAAGCTCACAAACTATATGGAGAAGAACTACCAGAACAAGTTCAAACAAGACTTGATAAAGAACTAGATTCAATTATTAAAAATGGATTCTCAGTTATGTATATAATTGCACAAAAATTAGTATGGAAATCTAATGAAGATGGCTATATAGTAGGTTCTCGTGGTTCTGTTGGTTCATCATTTGTAGCTAATATGACTGGAATTACAGAAGTTAATTCACTTCCGCCACATTATAGATGCCCAAAATGTAAATATGTAGATTTTACAGATTATGGTTATGGAAATGGATTTGACTTGCCAGATAAAAATTGCCCAAAATGTGGCTCGAGACTAGACAAAGATGGAATGGATATTCCATTTGAAACATTTTTAGGATTTAATGGAGATAAAGAACCAGATATAGATTTAAATTTTTCTGGGGAATATCAAGCAAAAGCTCATAAATATACAGAAGTAATATTTGGAAAAGGTACAACTTTTAAAGCAGGAACTGTTGGTACTGTTGCAGACAAAACTGCATATGGATATGTAAAAAAATATTATGAAGAAAGAAATACACCTGTAAGCCAAGCAGAAGCAACTAGACTAGCAACTGGTTGTACTGGAATAAAAAGAACTACAGGACAACACCCAGGAGGAATAATAGTTGTTCCTAAAGGAAGAGAAATATATGAATTTACACCAGTTCAGCATCCAGCAGATGACCCAAATTCAGATATTATAACAACACATTTTGATTATCACTCAATAGACCAAAACTTGCTTAAGTTAGATATACTTGGCCACGATGATCCAACAGTAATTAGAATGCTTCAAGACATAACAGGTATTGACCCAACAAAAGTACCTCTAGATGACAAAGCTACAATGAGTTTATTCCAAGGCACAGAGGCATTAGGAGTTACTCCTGAACAAATAAAATCAAAAGTAGGAAGCTATGGAGTTCCAGAATTTGGAACAAAATTTGTTAGAGGAATGCTTGTAGATACTAAACCAACTACATTTGATGAGTTAATAAGAATATCAGGTTTATCACATGGAACTGATGTATGGCTTAATAATGCTGCAGATTTAATTAAAGATGGAACAGTAACATTAAGAGAAGCAATATGCTGTCGTGATGATATAATGATTTATCTTATAAAAAAGGGGATAGACCCAAATAAATCCTTTAAAATAATGGAATCAGTACGTAAAGGAAAAGTTGCAGGAGGAAAAGAGAAAAACTGGGAAGAGTATAAACAAATAATGAGAGAACATGATGTTCCTGAATGGTATATAGGTTCTTGTGAAAAAATAAAATACATGTTCCCAAAAGCACATGCTGCAGCATATGTAACAAATGCATTTAGAATAGCATGGTTTAAGGTTCATGTTCCAAAAGCATATTATAGCGCATTTTTCTCAATAAGAGCGGCAGATAACTTTGATGCTGCAAGTATGGTTTTAGGAAAAGAAAAAGTAAAAAACAAAATGAAAGAAATAGACCTAAAAGGTGTAACAGCAACCAAGAAAGAACAGGATATGTATGCAGTTTTAGAGCTTGTTTTAGAAATGTATGAAAGAGGAATTAAATTCTTACCAATAGATTTATACAAATCACATTATAAAAACTTTTTAGTTGAAGATGAAGGAATAAGACCACCATTTTCATCAATTGCAGGCTTTGGACCAATTGCAGCAGAGTCTTTATATAAAGCAGCAAAAAAAGAAGAATTTATGTCTATAGATGAGATAAGAATAAGAGCAAAATTAGGTGATTCAACCATAGACCTACTTCGTGAATTTGGAGTATTAGACGGAATGCAAGAAAGTAATCAGATAAGTTTGTTTGGATAAAAAAAGACTAGTATTAATATTGTTTAATAATACTAGTGTTTCTTTTTATATTTGAGTTCATTTATTTTTCTACTGGATTTCCTTCATTTCTTTTTTCTTTTCCTTTTTTTGCTGCTTTTTTTGCTACTTCTGTAAGATCAAGGTTTGTAATTTTAGGCAATTCTTGATCAAGAAAAATACTTTGCATAGTTTTGCGAAAGTTTTCAGGTAATACCATTATTATATTCTCCTTTCCATTTAGTATTATAATATAATATTCTAATACAAATCAAGAAAAAAGTCAACGGATTACATAAAATATTCACAAAAAAGAACAACGAACAAAACAGGGGACAATGGTACCGGTTCTTTTTGTCCCCCATAAAATGGTTTGACAAATATCAAAAATATATTTACGTAAACCACTTGCAAAATCAAAAATTATATGTTACAATAAGGACTGTTAAAAATTTATAAGTTTTAACAGTCCTTACTCGTAGGAAGATACGGGTTATATATCCAAAAGGAGGTGAAAATAATGAACAAATACGAAAGTATTATCATTATTAATCCAAATTGTAGCGCTGAAGCTTTAAAAGCTTTAGAAGATAAAGTTACAGGGTTAATTAATGAAAACGGTAAAGTTGAATCTGTAGAAAATATGGGAAAGAAAAAATTAGCTTATGAAATTAAAAA
>DOYA01000022.1:0-2955 GCA_003518755.1 Clostridiales bacterium
AGGCTTTATCTGAAGAAATAATAATTCAAAATGAAGAAGTATTAAAAAAGGCATCAATAATTGTATGTCAAACAAAGATTAACAAAAAAACGATTAAAAAAATTGTAGAAATAGCAAATGAAAATAATGTACCTGTAGTTATTAATCCAAGTAGGCCAAATGAAATCAGCTTAGATAATAAAGAAAACGAAGAATTGTTTAACAAAATATCAATGATTATATGTGATACGAAACAGTTAAAAGAAATATTTGAGCAGAATGTTATGGTAGATGAAGTTTTAAAAAAATATGGAAAAAAATTAATTGTTATGGAAGATAATAATCAAATTAAATATTTTGATGGAAACTCTATTATATCAATAAATAGTCAAATTGAGCTACAAGAAGTAGGTGCCAAAGATATTTTTATTGGTAGATTTATTAAAAATTATTTAGAAAAAGAAAATATAGCTGAAGCAATTAAGGCAAGTGTGATATTGTGAAACAATTTATAACCATCTTATGCAACAAAAACACTTGCAGAAATAGACAATTTTTATATTGATAATCAATATAGAAGAAAAGGCATAGGCAAAAAATTAGTACAAGAGTTTAAGGATTATTGCATCAGTCAAGGTATTGAAGAAATTAAAGTAACAGCATTAAGCAAAAGTTTTAGTGCTAGAAGTTTTTATGAAAAGTGTGGATTTGATGAATGTGAAGTTACTTATAAAATGAAATTGTAAATGATAGAGACGAAAAATGGGGACGAAGAAATTAATAGAATTAAAAATAAGGAGAGAGCTATGATTGACCATATTGCAGCATTAATCTTTGATAGTGAAAACAATTTATTAGTGTTAAGGAAGAAAACACCAGACAATAGAAAAGAATGCATTTTACCTGGTGGAAAAAGAGAAGAAAACGAAACAGATGAACAAACACTAAAAAGAGAATTGCTAGAAGAACTAAGTGCAGAAGTTGAAGATATGAAATTTTATAAAATATATTATGATAAAGCTGTTTTTGAACAAGAAGAAGACTTTAAACAAACAACGTATATTACAAAATTGGAAGGTAAAAACATTTCAATTAAAAATGAAATAAAAGAAGCATTATGGATTAATTCAGACTATGAGAGTAAAGGAATAAAATGCAATCCGACACTTTCATTAAAAATAATACCAGATTTAATAAATGATGGTATTTTGAAATTGATACATAAATCATGATGTTAAATTCAAAATTCACAAAGAGTTAAGTTGATATTTAATAAAATATATGTTAAGATAGGTTCATACAATAAATATTCAATTTATTGTATGAATTATTTTTTAAATAAATAATTTGATTATTTAGAGAATAAGAAGGAGAATTTTATGAACTGGATTATATTATCTATAGGAATTTTATTGAGCTCTCCTATGATGTATTTATTTTTAAGAAAATCAAAAGATTTAAAAAAGAATATTAAGATACAAAACTTATCAATATTTTTAATTCCTACAATTGTATATTTTATTTATAATATAGTTTCAGGAACAAGTATGATAATAGAATTTAAATATTTTTTGATATTATTTGCAGCAGCAATTTTATTTAGTTTATTAGGAAATATTTTTTCTTTAAAGGCAGTTCAATTAACAAAAAATCCAGGATATAGTTTGATGATTCAAAAATCTTATACTATTTTTACAACGATTATGTCTGTATTTTTGTTTGGCTCGTTAATAACAGTAAAAGATATTATATCAATTATAATTGTATTAGTATTTACATCTTTGATTCTTATAGAAAAATCAACTAAAAAAGATGATAATAAGATATGGATTCTTTATACTTTTGGTGCATTTTTTGCATTTGGATTCCTATCATTAACTATTACATATTTAGGTAGGCAAGGATTAACATCAACAGTGATAAACTTTTATATTTGTCTAATTGTAACAATTTCTCTTGCAATTCAGATATTTAAAAATAGAATAAAATTAAGTTTTGATAAAATGAGTATAGGTGTATTTATTGGAACAGGTATCCTAGCAGCAATATTTAATTTTTGTTTAATTCAAGGATATCTACTTGCTCCAAATCCAGGATATATAAGTGCTGTAAATGTAGCTTCAATTGCACTATTAACTATTTTATATAGAGTATTTTTTAAAGACACCTTAACATTAAAAAAATCCATAGGTATTGTTGGAATATTAGTTGGACTGTTTATGTTATTTATCTAATAGATTATGATGGTATGAATGAATTTAATTTGACATTCAATGAAATACAAATTGAAAGGAATTTAATGTATATATGAATAAAAATGATATATTTAGAACTCCTTGAAATTGACTATGTAGATTGTTTTCAAATACATACTTTTGCTGTTTGCAAAATACCAATGCAAGAAATATACAGAGAAATTGACAGATTAGCAAAATTAGGAAAAGTAAAACAAATTGGCGTTAGCAATGTTAATTTAGCTCAATTAAAAGAAATAAATAATATTGTTAAAATAGATTTTTTTGAAGGTGTTTATAATTTAGACTGTAAATATTATGAAAATGAAGGATTAATTGACTATTGTAAAGAAAATGATATTTTGTTTACAGCATATCAACCATTAAGAAGAAATAAAATAGCACAAAAAAATTATGCTTTTCTAAAGGAGTTAGCTGAAAAATACAATAAAACTCAAAATCAAATAATGATAAATTGGATTGTAAAAGAAAAGAATATTTTGCCAATAATAAAATCAACAAATAAAGAAAGAATCAAAGAAAATATTGAAGCCCTAGATTTTGAAATGGAGAAAGACGATTATAAAAAACTAAATGAGTTTCAAAATGAAAAAATAAATTCAATTGAAATAAATTGGAATGATGAAACTGGAGTAACAATAGATCAGCTAGCAAATCAAAATGAAGATGGAGAATAGTGTTTTATGAATTTAAATGTCATACATGCAAACAAGAGTCATAA
>DOYA01000022.1:3127-6394 GCA_003518755.1 Clostridiales bacterium
CCTAAATTTCAGTGTTTAGTTGCTGAAGCAGATAATAAGCCAGTTGGAATGATTTTATATTCTTATGTTTATTGGGCTAGTGATGGAGAAGTACTTTGGATTTCGCAGATGTATATTGAACCTGAATATAGAAAACAAGGTGTATTTTTTAAACTAGTTTCAAAACTAAGAGAAGAGAATAAAGATATTCAAATTGCATCTTGTGCAACAGGAGAAGGAAATGAAAGAATGCAAAAGATTTTAAAGTATTATGGTGGAGTTGAATTGAAAAATTTGAAATTTTATTATAAAAAAATGTAACAGAATTCACATCTCCACTTAATACTTGGTCTGAAAATGAATTTGAATTAAACAAAAAATATGCATTTGAAACTGTAGCTTTTTCAAAATGGTTAAGTGAATTGAGGCAAGAGATATTAAATGATACATTAAACAAAATAAAAATTGAAGGAGATAATAATGATTGACAATACAGTTTTAAACTAAGAAATGAGGGATTATAATGGAACAAATTAGAATACTATGTTATGGAGATTCAAATACCTGGGGATATATTTCTGGAAGTGATCATCAAAGATATGGAAATAATGAAAGATGGACCAAAATATTAGCGGATTTATTAGGAAATAGATTTGAAGTAATAGAAGAAGGACTAAATAGTAGAACACTTACATCTAATGACACTAGACCAGGAAAAGAAGGTAAAAATGGATATGAATATTTAATGCCCTGTCTAGATACGCATGATCCTATTGACTTAGTTATATTGATGCTAGGTACAAATGAGTTAAAAGCTAAATATCAAAAGAGCGCTAATAATGTTGGAGAAATGCTAGAAGAATACTTTGTAAAAACAATTTTAAACAGAAAATCACAGCTAAAAGATAGTTGTCCAAAACTATTAATAGTAGTGCCACCTATAGTAAATGAAAATCAAGAATATTGTAAAACAAATAATATGTTTTTAGGAGCATCACAAAAGTCAAAAGAACTGAATGATATTTACAAAAATATTGCTAAAAAGTATAATTGTTATTTTCTAAGTAATCAAGGATTAGAAACTGGAATTGATGGAGTTCATTTAACAAAAGAAAGCCATATGAAATTAGCCAAAATGTTAGAAGAAAAGATAAATCAAATATATTAAATAAATAATTATGCAAATTGACAAAACTTAAGCAAGTGATTGGTTGAAAATCACTTGCTTTTATGCTAGAATATATCTGTGAAAAAGGGGACAAAAATGAATAAATAAAACAGGGAGAAAAAATGGAAGAAAAAATATTTTATGAAAGCACAGATAATATTAAACTATGTGGCTTATTGTCTGTTGTGAATGATAATAAGAAAATTGTTATTTTAGCACATGGATTAAATGGAGATAAAACTTCAGATAATTTTAATGCGTTGGTGGGAAAATTGCAAGATTACAAAATAAATTCATTTAGATTTGATTTTAGAGCACATGGAGAAAGTACAGGAAATGACTATGAAATGACTCCAACAAAAGAAGTAGAAGATTTAGAAAAAACAATTGAAATGTTGAATAATAAAGGATTTGAAGAGATAATAGTATTAGGTTCAAGTTTTGGCGCAAGTATAGTTTCTTTAATTGATTATAAAAAATATCCCAGCATAAAAGGACTAATTTTATGGTATGGAGCATTAGATTATCTTGCTACAATTGAACAAGAAGGATTTTTTACAGAAGAACACAAAAAAATTGCTGAACAACAAGGATATTATCAAATAAAGAGCAGAAGAAGGGGGAGAATATTTAAATTAGGACTACCATTATATAATGAAGTATATAAAATTGTGCCTTATGAGCATCTAAAAAAAGTTGATTTACCTAAACTATTTGTACATGGACTTGAAGATACTATGATTCCTTACGAATTATCAGTTAAAGTTTCAAAACTATGTAATAATTCAAGATTAGAATTGATAGAAAAAGGAGAGCATTCGTTTAGAGATGATAAAGGAGCGTTAGACAAAGCTATAGATGTTAGCATAGATTTTATAAAAGAATTAATATAGAAAATAAAATTTCTGAAAGATGTGGTTTTTATGGAAAAATTAAAAATAGCTACCTGGAATATAAGTTGTGGAATTCCGGCAGATTGGAGCCTTTCTAATGGAATACAAAAAGAGAGAGATTATAGGAAATTTGGCTTAATAGATGAAGTGATAAATACAATTAATGATAAAGATATTGATATAATTGGATTGCAAGAATCAGTTGCATTTAGAAATGGAGAGAAATCATATGCACAAATTATTTCAGAAAACACAAATTTGAAATATTATACTGAATTTGTAGTATCAGATTGTCATTTATTGGAAAATGCAAATATTGAAGAAGCGGTTCTTTCTAAATATCCTATAATTAAATCTGAAAATATTATGTTTGAAAATGTTAATTTGTGCAATACAAGTAAAGATGGGAAAATATATAAACTTTTTGACGATGGATTTATTATTGCTAATATACAAATAAAAAATGATAAATCTATTAATTTTATAACTGGACATTCACCAGCTTTCCAAATTTTTGGCAAAAAGCCAGAAGAATATGGTTATGTATATAAATTACTTGAAGATGAAGCAAAGAAATGTATAAATCCAGATATAAAAACTTTTATTGTCGGAGATTATAATACAGAAGAATTATTTGAAATGTTGCCATATTTAAAAAATAACTTTAAAAATCATATTGATGGAGCAACATATTTTGAAGGAACTTCTATAGATTATATTATGAGTGAAAAAAATATAAACTGTATATCAAATGAAAAGATTGAAAACCTATCAGACCATTTATTGTGCATTGCAGAATTTCAAATATAGTACAAAACGGGGACACCTTCCGAAAACAGGATGAAAATGTTTTTGGAAGGTGTCCCCAAAATGTATTGACAAATAATGTAATTATTTATAAAATTAAACTTAGTTAATAAAATGGAATTTTTATACTTGTTAATTGAGCAGTTTTTTTGATAGAAAGGGGTAGTTTATGAAAATAAAAAAGTTTTTATTTGAAATTATTTTTTCAGTTTTTGTAATTTTTATTCTTACTTCTCTACACAACAAATCATTTGCAAGTTTATATCTTAATAACTTGGATTTTGATGTAAAAGTTAATTCTGATGCAAGCATTGATGTTACTGAAATATGGGATATAAATATAGAAGAAACAAATACATTGTTTAAAACTTTTAAAACTGATAAAACAAAATATAGTTCAATTTCAAATGTTGCTGTAAC
>DOYA01000022.1:6595-6805 GCA_003518755.1 Clostridiales bacterium
CAAAGATGGAAATTTTGAAATTGCATGGGGAGTTGGTTTAGACAATTCTAAAGCAACTAGAAAATATATGATTCAATATAAAGTAGAAGATGCAATAGCAAAATATAATGACTATTCAGAACTATACTGGCAATTTGTAGGAAATGATTTTGAAATAGATAGTTCAAAAGTTACAGGAAAAATCAGATTGCCTCAAAAAGCTTCTAATAA
>DOYA01000022.1:6931-7167 GCA_003518755.1 Clostridiales bacterium
GGGGGCATACTGAAGATTTAAATGGCGAAATATATGCCACTACAGAAGATACAATAGAATTTGAAATTAATAAATATAGATCAGGTAGATTTATAGAAATTAGAAGTCTTTTCCCAACAGGTATGATTTATTCATCTAATAGAATTTATAATAAAACTATTCTAGATAGTGTTATTGCAGAAGAAACAAAATGGGCAGAAGAAGCAAATGCAAAAAGACTTAAATGGCAAAGAAAT
>DOYA01000182.1:0-2610 GCA_003518755.1 Clostridiales bacterium
CTTTTTCAGTAAATGATAATATTCCCAAATTATATATAATTACAACAGCAAGAATTATAGAAACTGCAATAAGTACAATAATTAAAGAATACATCATATTTAACATACTATTCATACCATCTTCTAAATTCTTTTTAGTTTGAATAGTATTTACTCCTTCAATTTCTTTTATATTACTTAAATCATTATTTGTATATACACTATCTGCTTTATATTCTTCATTCAAAGTATCGAAAAATATTTTAGTACAATTAAATGCCTGAGATTGTGGATCTCTATTTAATCCTACAATCTTTGTTTTATACCAATTATCTGAACCAACAATATGCCATTCTACAATATCTCCAATTTTCAAATTATTAACTTGTGCCATTTTTTCAGTAATATATAATCCATCATCTTTCATTTTAAATGGTGTTTTAGAATGATCTGTTACTTGTAATAATCCGTTTGAATCATTTATAGTTAAAGTTTTTATAACTATGTCATCCTTATTTTTAAATTCTATTCCAACTGTTTGTGATGTATTATCTCCATATTTTGAAATAATCTCATCATATTGTTTGTTTGTATAATCAGAGCTCAAACTTAGCTTGTATCCAAAATTATTAATTGTTTCAAATTCCCATGCAACATATGCTTTTAATGAATCAAACATTCCAAATGCAGTAACAACAAGCATTGTACAACCTGCAATTCCTACCACTGCCATAATTGTTCTTGCTTTTGAACGAACTACATCTCTAATGTTCCATTTTGTAGATAGTGATAGTTTATTAAATATTTTTTTAGTTGTAAAACCATTTTCTTTCACTTTCACTTTTGGTCTTTCAATTCTTAAAGCCTGTGCTGCTGGTTCTTTTAGTATTTTTCTACAAGATAGGTATGTTACAAGTGTTATGATAGCTACTATTCCTACTGCTACTTCATAAACAAGTGGAATTGTAACTATATTGTAATATGGAATTTCATAATATACCATTTCCATCTCTAAAAAGTAATTACCAATTAAAAGATTTCCTAACACTATTCCTAAAATACTAGCAATAATAGAAATAAACAAACCATAATTTACATACATTCTAGTTATTTTACTTTTTCTTATTCCAAGTGCTTTTAATGTTCCTATTTGGGTTCTTTCTTTTTTTACAAATCTATTCATTGTTGTTACTACTGATAGAATTGCTATAAATACAAATAATCCAGAAAATACTCCAGAATATGTTTCTCCTTCTTCCGCTTCTCTTTTATATCCTTCATAAGAAAAGTTATCATCTCTTAAAGTTGCTGTAATAATGTCATTTACATCATCTTTTATTTTATTTTTAGTTTCATTTACTTTTGAAGCATCTTCTACATCTACTATTGCATAAGGAAAAACATAAGCATCTTTTGGAAATTCATTTATAGATAAATAGCTAAATCCAAAATCGTTATGTGCTGGAAATATTGCACTTTCATCTTTTATGAAATAAACATGATCTGGAACTTCTACTAATCCCATAACTTTTTCTTTAAAATTATATCCTTCAATCGAAAGTTCTAACTCATCTCCTACTTTTATTCCTATATTTTTTGCTAAATAATAATCAAGCCATAATCCTGTTTTGTCTTTTGAATATTCTTCTCCTTCTATGAGATACATTTTATTAATCTCATTTGTTTCAATGAAATTACATTCAATTACTAAATCTGATATTGGTTTATTATTGTCAGCATTAATGAATCTTTCTGAATCAATTACATTAGCATTTATTGTAAGTAATCTTTCAACATTTTTTACATTATCAATTTTTTTTATTTCTTCTAATTTATCTTCTTTAAAATTTTCAGATGTAAGCCATATATCTTGTAAATTTTGATTTTCATAATAGATTTTACTGCTTTCTCTCATCCCATCCATGTAGGCATGAACTCCTGCAAAAGCAAATACAGCTAAGAATACCATTAAAAATATAGTTATAAATTGTGATTTATTTTTCCAGATATCTCTAAATATCTTTTTATTTAATGTTCCCATATTCTTTTTCCTTTCTTACCATTTTATATCATCAATTTTTTTAGGACTTTCGTTTTTTATAACACTTTCTATTTTTCCGTTTTTTACATGTACTACTGTATCGCTAATTTCTGCAATTAAGCTATTGTGTGTTACTATTACAACTGTATTTGAGCCATTATTGGCGTCACATTGTTTTTTTAATAGTTTTAATACTTCTACACCTGTTTTACTATCTAATGCTCCTGTTGGCTCATCACATAGTAATAATTTTGGATTCTTGGCAATAGCCCTTGCAATACTTACTCTTTGTTGCTCTCCTCCAGATAATTGATTAGGAAATTTTTTAGAGTGTTCTAATAATCCCACTCCTTTTAATGCTTCATCTGTACTTATAGGGTTTTTCACTATATCTTTTACAATATCTACATTTTCTTTAACAGTTAAGCTAGGAAGAATATTATAAAACTGAAAAATAAATCCTACATTTTCTGCCCTATAATCTGAAAGTTTATTTTCATTATATTTAGAGATGTTTTCTCCATCAATAATTACTTCTCCATTTGTTGGCGTATCCATTCCTCCTATTAAATTAAGTAATGTTGATTTTC
>DOYA01000182.1:2671-4369 GCA_003518755.1 Clostridiales bacterium
CCTGATGGTCCAAGAATAACTATCATTTCTCCTTTATTTAATGATAAGTCTATATTGTCTAAAGCTTTGAATTCGTTATCTCCTATTTTATAGACTTTACTAACATTTTTTAATTCTACTATCTTTTCCATAAATCCTCCATTCTATAAATGTGACAAATGTATCACATTTTCTATTATATACGCTCAAAAATATAAAGTCAATAGAATATGACATATTTATCACATTTATTGTTACAAGATAATGGTTACGTGAAATGATATCCCTTCTCCAATCACATTCGAAACTTCTTAGATTATTTATATATCACTATTTTTATATTTTTTCTAGTGTAAACCATTATCCAGTAACCATTTATTGACTTATATTTTTATTATGTTATAATTGTTTTAAATTTAGAGATTTTGGAGGATTACTTATATGTCTGAAGTTGAAATAAGAGAACCTAAACAAACGCGTTCTATTGAAACTAAAGATAAAATCATAGAAGCAGGTTTTGAATTAATTTGTACTGATGGGTTTTATAATACAAACACTTCTAAAATAGCAAAAAAAGCAGGTGTCTCTACTGGAATCATATATCAATATTTTAAAGATAAAAAAGATATTTTGTTAAATGGTCTTGATAAATATGCAGATGATATTTTCTACCCTATGCTAAATATGTCTAATATAAAATTTGATAAAAACAATTTTGCAGATATAATGAAAAATATGATAAAAAAGTATATTAGTAATCATAAATTATCTCATACAGCTCATGAAGAAATTACTGCTATGGCTCATTCTGATAAAGATGTAGCATATTTTTTCTATAAGCGAGAAATGGATATGACTTATAAATTTGGATCTGCACTTACTGAAAATGGATTTGATATTGTAAATCTCAATGAGAAAGTTCATATTGTACTTGGATTAATTGATAATCTTTGTCATGAAATAGTTTACCACAAACATAAGGAATTGGATTATGAAATTATGACTGATGTTGTGGTAAATGAAATTGTAAATATATTAAAATAAGACTAGCTACGGCTAGTCTTTAAAATTGTACCTTTTTCTCGCAAATTATAACATCTCGCTTGCCTGTATTCCTGTACTACTCGATGTGCAAAATGGAATCATTGTTTTACCATTTAAATTAGTTTTCTCCATAAAGGTTTGTATAATTCTATGTGTATCTCCCCACCAAATTGGATAACCTATTAGTATTTATTTTATTTAATAATGGATTTAAGTGTAATCCCAAATGAATTGACATCATAATAAATCCCCAGCTTATCAATCCCTATAAATTATTATATACTTCATCTTCAACTGGTTCTAACCACTCATTTGTTGCATTCTCCCCTGGGATTTCTACTGCAATATGACTAAACCAAGAATCATTTTTTGCTCCGTGCCAATGTTTAACATTTGCAGGAATTACTACAATATCTCCAACTTTTAAGCTTCTAGCCTCTTTTCCTTCTTCTTGATACCAGCCTTCTCCTTCAACACAAATTAAAACTTGACCTCCACCTGTTGTAGCGTGGTGTATATGCCAATTGTTTCTACAACCTGGCTCAAAAGTCACATTTGCAAAACTAACTCCTGATTCTGTTTTATCTAACATTTTTAAGTAAGAATTGCCAACAAAATACTCAGAATAATTTACATTTGGTTCTCCCATACCGAAAGCTCCACCATGAGTTGTTC